>DATBND010000085.1:0-2143 GCA_036554505.1 Actinomycetota bacterium
TCCGTCACGTCGTCATGCGTCGCCCGCTTGGGATCGAGCTTCTCCAGCCCACAGAATTTCGTCCAGGTCTCGAGGTCGCG
The DNA here is from genome assembly GCA_036554505.1 of Actinomycetota bacterium. Classification (GTDB taxonomy): domain Bacteria; phylum Actinomycetota; class CADDZG01; order CADDZG01; family WHSQ01; genus DATBND01. The sequence continues at coordinate 81 of DATBND010000085.1, forward strand.
CCGGTACGCAGCGACGGTGTTGGCGGCGAGGCCCTTCTCGTACTCGACGTAAGAGAGGAACTCGTCGAGCCACGCGCGCCAGGCGGCATCGGCGTTCGCCGCGGTCATGTCTAGAGGAGGTCGAAGAGCGAGACGTATTCGAGTCCGTGAGCCTCCGCAACCGGCGCGTAGACGATCGAACCCTTGTAGACGTTGACGCCCTTCGCGAGTGGCGCGTCGTCGCGGATCGCCCGGTCGAAGCCTTTCTCGGCCAGCGCAGCGACGTAGGGCAAGGTCGCGTTCGTCAACGCGTACGTCGACGTGTGCGGGACCGCGCCCGGCATGTTTCCGACGCAGTAATGGACGACGTCGTCGACGACGTAGGTGGGGTCGGAGTGCGTCGTCATGTGAGAGGTCTCGAAGCACCCTCCCTGGTCGATCGAGATGTCGACGACGACCGCGCCCGGCTTCATCTGTCTGATCACGTCGCGCGTCACGACCTTGGGCGCCAGCGCGCCCGGCACCAGGACGGCCCCGATGGCGAGGTCAGCGCTGGCGACGGTCTCCTCGACGGACAGCCGGTTGGACGCCAGCGTGAGGATCTTGCCCTGGTGGATGCGGTCGACGTCGCGCAGCTTGTTGATGTTCTTGTCCAGGATGACGACCTCGGCTTCCATGCCCTGCGCGATCCAGGCCGCGTTCATCCCGGCCATCCCGGCCCCGATCACGACGACCTTTCCGGGGCGCACGCCCGAGACCCCGCCGAGCAAGACCCCGCGGCCCCCGTGCTCACGCTCGAGCAGCTTCGCGCCCGCCTGCGGAGCCATGCGGCCGGCGACCTCGCTCATCGGCGCGAGCAACGGCAACGACCCGTCGGGGAGCTCGACCGTCTCGTACGCGACCGCCGTCGTGCCCGAGTCGACAAGAGCGCGCGTGACCGGCTCGCTCGCGGCGAGGTGGAGGTAGGTGAACAGCAGCAGCCCCTCGCGCAAGCGGTGGAACTCCTCCGGCACGGGCTCCTTGACCTTGAGCACCATGTCCGACTCCGCGAAGACGTCGTCGGCAGTCGGGACGGTCTGCGCGCCGGCGCGTTCGAACTCCTCGTCGTAGATGCTGGAGCCGCGGCCCGCGTCTCGCTCGATGAGGACGGTGTGGTCGGCGACGACGAGCTCCCTGACGCCGGCCGGAGTTATGGCGACGCGGTACTCGTTGTCCTTGAGCTCCTTCGGAACGCCGACCTTCATCGCCCGAGCCTAGTCGACTGCCGCGTCAGGCCGAGTGCCCGCTGAGCGGGAGCGTCCCCTCCTCGACCGGAGCCTCGATCTCCGCGACCGGCTCCGCCAGCACGAACTCATCGGTCGCCCCCGCGCCCGCCCTGACGACGGCGGCCCCCACGAAGTCGCGGAACAACGGGTGCGGACAGTCGGGACGGCTCTTGAACTCGGGATGGAACTGCCCCGCCACGAACCACGGATGGTCGGGCAGCTCGATGATCTCGACGAGCTGGCCGTTCGGCGACTCGCCCGAGCACAACAGCCCGGCGAGCTCGAGGCGCTTGCGCAGGCGCGGGTTGACCTCGTAGCGGTGACGGTGACGTTCGTAGATGAGCTCGGTCCCGTAGGCGGCGTACGCCTTGGAGCCCTCGGTGAGCCTGCACGGGTACGCGCCGAGGCGCATCGTCCCGCCGAGCGACTCGAGATCCTGGCCGGCAAGGATGTCGACGACCGGATGCGGCGTGCTCGCCTCGAACTCGGACGAGTTCGCGCCTTCGAGCCCGGCGACGTTGCGGGCGAACTCGATGACCGCGCACTGCAGCCCCAGGCAGATGCCGAGGAAGGGCACGTTGTTCTCGCGCGCATAGCGGACCGCTCGGATCTTGCCCTCGATGCCTCGCACCCCGAAACCTCCGGGCACGAGGATCGCGTCGAGGGGGCCGAGCACTGCGTCGAGATCGGCGGTCTCGAGATCGTCTGACGCGATCCACGTGATCTCGACCTGCGCGTCGTGCGCGAAGCCGGCGTGCTTGAGGCTCTCGACGACCGAGAGGTACGCGTCGGGAAGCGTCACGTACTTCCCGATGATCC
>DATBND010000153.1:0-4675 GCA_036554505.1 Actinomycetota bacterium
CCCCAGCGCCTTCGACGGCCGTATGCCGCGCGCGTCGAGCAGCGCTCGGAGCCGGCGCGCTCCGACGAGCTCGGGCGAGCTCACAGCGCGAACGCTCGCCGCGCGTTGGCCGTGGTCGTGGCCGCGAGGTCGGCGGTGGACACCCCGCGTTCGGCCGCGATCACCTCGCCGGTCAACGTGACGAAGGCCGGCTCGTTGCTACGACCTCGATGCGGGACCGGCGCGAGAAACGGCGAGTCGGTCTCGACGAGCAACCGGTCCTCGGGCACGCGTGCCGCCATCGCACGGAGGTCCGGCGCGTTCTTGAAGGTGACGTTTCCGGCGAACGAGACGTACGCGCCGAGCTCGAGCGCGCGATCGAGGTCGTCTCTTCCCGCGGACCAGCAGTGGAAGATCAAGCGCTCGGGCGGTCCGGCGTCCGCGAGCATGTCGATCGTCTCCACGATCGAGTCCCGGGTGTGGATCACGAGGCACTTGGCGTGGTCCTTGGCGAGGGCGATGTGGTCGGAGAAGGCGGCGCGCTGACGATTCACCGGCGCGTAGTCGCGGTAGAAGTCGAGGCCGGTCTCGCCGACCGCGACCACCCGGTCGTCGGCCAGCAGGCCGGCGACGGCGGATGCGGCGGCGTCGTCCCACTCCAGCGCCGAGTTCGGATGCACCCCCGCGGACGCCCAGACGCCGTGCTCGTGGGCCAGGTCTCGGGCCGCCTCGCTCGAGGCGACGTCGATGCCTATCGCGACGAGGGACTCGACCCCGGCCGAGCGCGCGCCGGCGACGGCCGCCGCGGGGTCGCCGCACATGTGCAGGTGGCAGTGCGAGTCGAACCACATGGAGCGAGCCGGTCCTTACCGGCCACAGGCGACGCCGGCGCGCCCGGGAATCACACGCATGTGATCCGAGGACCTTGGCCGGATCGACAGAATTGGCCGAATTGGCTTGATGATGATTGACTTCCTCTCTTTGCCCAGCTAAATTAACCCGTACTTACCAGTTATTGGAGTATCATCGCTGGCGGACGGGTCGAGAAGCGGTTTCGAGGGCTTCCCGGCCCAGGTGCAAGTCCATGGTGCCCCGAGCGCAAGGGAGCGAGATGAAGTCTACCGGGGTGGTTCGTAAGATCGACGAGCTCGGGCGCATCGTCCTCCCCTCCGAGCTGCGGCGTGTCTTCGGGATTCGAGAGGGTGACGAGCTGGAGATCAGCGTCGACGGAGAGCGCGTGATCCTGCAGAAGCGCCAGGATCTGTGCCTGTTCTGCGGCAACGAGAACCCGGCCATCTCCTACAAGGGCCGTCAGGTGTGCGCGTCGTGCGCCGGCGAGCTCGGCCAACAGGGAGACATCGAGGTCCGGCTGCCCGCCGACGAGACCGTCACCACCGCCTAGACACGGCTCAGTCCTCGACCAGGGCGTCGAACACCTTCTTTCGCGCGACCCCGGCCTCCTTCGCGACCGCGCTGAGCGCCGCGGGGCGGGCCATGCCCTCGTCCATCAGGGCCCGGGCCCGGGCGGCGAGCTCCGCGGGGTCGGCCTCCTCTCGGCCGGAATGGACGGCGCCTTCGACCACGAGCACGATCTCGCCCTTCGGAGGCGTCGCCCGCACCCCGTCGAGGACCTCGGCCACGCTGCCGCGCCTCACCTCTTCGTGCATCTTCGTCAGCTCACGCGCCAGAGCGCAGGCCCTGTCGCCCAGCCCCTCGAGCAGGTCGGCGAGGGTCGCCTCCACCCGATGCGGCGACTCGTAGAGCACGAGCGTGCGCCTCTCGGTCGCGAGCTCCTCGATGCGGCGCCGGCGCGGGCCGGGCTTGCGCGGAAGGAAACCCTCGAAGGCGAACCGGCCGGGCGGCAAGCCGGACAGGGCGAGCGCGGCGACCGCCGCGTTGGGGCCCGGCACGACCTCCATCGCGACGTCCGCCTCGACGCACGCGGACACCAGGCGGTACCCCGGATCCGACAGCCCGGGCGTCCCTGCGTCGGACACGAGCACGACCGTGGCCCCCCTTTGGAGGCGCTCGAGGAGCGCGGGGGCCTGCCGGCGCTCGTTGACGTCGTTGTAGACCACGAGCTCTCGCACCGACACGCCGTAGTGGGTCAGGAGCTTGCGGGTCCTGCGCGTGTCCTCGCATGCCACGACGTCGGCCTCGGCCAGCATGCGAAGCGCGCGGGCGGAGACGTCCTCGAGATTGCCTATCGGCGTCGCGCAGAGGACCAGACGGCCGGCCACCGCTCTACGAGGATGGCCGCCACGGGGCGAACCCGTGGCTGAGAAGCGCAACCGCGAACCCGCGCCACGACGCGCTGTCGTCCTCTATCTGACGGCCCATCAAAAAGCCCCGGGTCACACGGATTGCCCGCGTGTTGTTGGCAACCCCGACGTGGTCCGTTAGCGCGACGACGTTCACCTCGCCGGGCCGGCGCCAATCCCCCTCCAGCCACACCGAGTCGGCGAGCGCCCAGATGAGCATGCGAGGGGTCTCGCTGCGGGCAACCGTCACCCGCTCGAGGTGAGGCGGATAGTTGGGGACGTCCACCGGGAACCCGGTCAGGCCGACCGCGTCCAGGATGGCCGAGAACGCGCGCGCGACGTCGGTGCCGGGCCGCCCGGGCGCGTCGACATGCGGCGGAGGTGCTTCGAGAGGCGGCGGATACGGCGGCGTCGCAGCGAGTGAGACCGCGCGGTCGGGGGCGGTGAGCCCCCGGTCGAGCAACCGGTCGAGGATCAGCCCTGCCTGCGAGTGGCCGACGAGGAATCGCGGCGGCGGCGCGGCCTCGATTTGGCCTGCAACGCGCTCTGCGACGTCGTCGAGGTCCGTGTGGGTGTCCGCGATCCCGTAGGGCTGCCCGGCCCCCCGGTACGAGACGATCTCGGACCGGCTGTCCTTGAAACCGAGCTCGCGGGGGTCGAGCCCCGCGAGCGCGCCGGTCGACGACGTCGAGTCGACCCCGCCCAAGAGCAGTAGCGTGCCTCCGGCTTGCGCCTCCGCCGTCGGCGCGGCGCTACGCACCATGCGGTCGTAGAGCGTGAACCCGAACAACGCCCCGACGATCACGACGGTGGCGACCACCGCGACGGTCCCGCCCCCCGGATAGGTCTCGTTTCTGAGGTGCTCGCGCCAGCCCAGCAGGAACAACGCGTGGAGGGGGCCGATCAACAGCACCAGCCCGGCGGCGAGCCACGGGCTGGTCCGTCCGAGCACCGTCATCGCCGCGCCGAACGCGGCCGCCAGATACGCGTACGCGAGCCAGCCGGGCGCCTCGGGCACGCCGCGACCGGGAGGCTCACCTCCACCGACGTCGAGTCGCACGCCCCGCCGCGCGAACACGATCGCGGGAATCAATCCGAGAACGGCGGCGATCCAGACGAACGGCGCGTAGCGGGTCGCGACGCCGATGAAGAACAGGGCCGCCGCGGGAAACAACGCGACCGCCGCCGCGAGCGCGAGCTTGGCGGCCCGCCACCACGCGACGGCGAACGGCCCCGGACGTCCGTCGCTCAACCACATCGTCGACGCGAGCGCTCCGGCGCGCACGAGGATCCCGAGGCCGATCGCAGCCACGAACCACGCCCACCCGGCCGAGTACGCAAGCGATTGCTTGACGTCGAAATAGATATCGAGCGGGAAGGAGGCCGTCGCCGTGACGCTGCCCCCGTTCGCGGGAAAGGCTCCCGTGGCTATGAGAACCGCGCCGATCGCGCCCTCCAGGGCGAGCGGGGCGAGCGCCGAGGGGGCGCGCCTCACGGCCCTGACCCCCGCCAGCAGCGTTCGCATGGCCGAGAGACTAACCAGGACTCGCCAAATCAACTCGTAACGGACACTTATGCTCCCGTGCTGTGGATCAGACCGAGGACACGCGACACGGCTCGTTCATATTTCCGATCCGGAGCACGTGGCTGCCCATCGACACGGTGGCCGTCACCCTCATCACGCTCATCGCGGGGATCATCCGCTTCGCTCATCTCTCCGAGCCGACGGAGCTCGTCTTCGACGAGACGTACTACGCGAAGGACGCCTGTTTCTATCTGGGCGGCTCGGAGGATCTCTGTCAGACGGATTACGAGATCACCTACGTCCACCCCCCGCTCGCGAAATGGCTCATCGCCATCGGCGTGAGGCTCTTCGGGTTCGACTCCTTCGGATGGCGAATCGTCGCCGTCGTCGCCGGCACGATCACCGTGCTCCTTCTGTACCTGCTGGCCCGGACGTTGCTTCACTCGACGCTCGGAGCCGTCCTCGCGTCGGGGCTCCTGTCGATCGACCTGCTCCACTTCGTGCAATCACGCGTCTCGATGCTCGACATCTTCGTACCGATGTTCGGAGTCGCGGCGTTCCTGTTTCTCGCTTACGACCGCGAGCGCCTCCTGGAGAAGATCGAACATCCACCGGATCCCGACGAACCAAAGCGGCGCGGGAGCGCGTTACTCGACCGGCCGTGGAGGCTTGCCGCGGGACTGGCGGGAGGTGCCGCGACCGCATGCAAGTGGTCGGGCGGGTTGATCCTCGTGGCCGTGATCGTTCTTTCGTTCGCGTGGGAGGTGCAGGCACGCCGCCGCCGCGACGACAACTGGGGCCGCGCGATCGTCCGCACGTTCGCGGAGGAGACGCCTTCGATCATCCTGTGGCTCGTCGTCGCGCCGATCGTGCTGTACTCCGCGACGTATGTAGGACGACTGTCCGGGTC
>DATBND010000155.1:0-2840 GCA_036554505.1 Actinomycetota bacterium
CGTCGGCTTGATCCTTCTGATCCTGTCGCCGGTCATCGCTCAGCTCATGCAGCTGGCCATCTCGCGCCGCCGTGAGTACCTTGCCGACATCGACGGCGCGTTCCTTACGCGTCACCCCGACGGGTTGATAAACGCGCTGAAGAAGCTCGACGATGACCCGACCGTCGTCCGCACCGCCAGCCGGGCGACGGCGCACCTGTGGATCGAGTCACCCATCGCGCGCGTGAAGAGCGAGGGCCGGGGATCGTGGCTCAACCGCTTGTTCAACACGCATCCGCCGCTCGAGGACCGCATCCGCATCCTGCAAGAGGAGTCGGTGGGCGGGGAGCTTCACAACCGGCTGGCTACGCTGCCGCCGGCGAGCTCCTAGGTTTCTTTTCCGCTTCTACGCGAGCGCGTTCACCCAATCGGCGATCGCGTCGACCGCAGCCTGCCATGCCTCGAGCGTGGAGCGGCCCGACGACTTCCGCACCTTGAGCGAGTGGTCGCCGTCGTCGACCACGAAGAGCTCGTTCGGGGCGGTGATCTCGGCCCGCACCTTCTCCAGCGTCTGCAGCGGGCAGAACGGGTCGCGCGTGCCCTCGACGAACAGCATCGGCACCTTTACGTCGTAGAGGTGCGCGTCGCGGATCCGATCCGGCTTGCCCGGTGGATGCAGCGGATAACCGAGGAACACGAGCCCGTCGGCGTCGATCCCGGACGCGACGACATGTGACGCTATCCGGCCCCCCATCGACTTGCCACCCACGACGAGCCTCTCCGGACTCATCGTGGATCGAACGTGCTCGATCACCGCTCGATACGTCTCTTCGAGGACGGGCTGCTTGTCGGGCGCGCGCCGCCCTCGCTCAGCGTAGGCGAAGTTGAAACGGACCACGAGGTGCCCGGCCGCGGCGAGACCTTCGGCGAAGAACTCCATGAAGTCGTGGCGCATGTCCGCCCCGGCCCCCGGTGCCAGGACGACTGCGATTGACGCGTCGCCGGATCCGTCGACGGCGTAGGAAACGGGCCTGCAGGCGTAGGCACGGACGACATGGCACCAATACTAGGAAGACTCAGATGAGTTGATCCAAGCCGCTGAGACAATGGGCTCGATGAACGAGGACCTGGACAGGCTTCGGTCGGGCTGCGAGCGCGCACTGACTCTTCACGGCATCCGCTCCGCGGACTCGTTTCTCTCGGAGATGGCGGCCGGGCCTGCAGACGTCTACGGCGAGGGCGGGGCGGTCGAGGAGCTGGAGACGGAGGTGGGGGAGCTACTTCAAAAACCGGCAGTCGTCTTCATGCCGAGCGGCACGATGGCGCAACAGATCGCCTTGCGCGTCCACGCCGATCGTCGAAACCTCCGCACGTTCGGATGCCATCCGACCTCGCATCTCGAGTTGCACGAGGACAACGCCTACCAGCGCTTACACGATCTCTTCGCCGTGCCGGTGGGCAACTCCAGGACCCTGCTGAGCCGCGCAGATCTCGCCGAGGTCCACGAACCCTTGTCTTCGGTCCTGTTCGAACTGCCCCAACGGGAGATCGGCGGCCAGCTTCCCGCGTGGTCCGACCTCGAAGAGCAGATCGCCTACGCTCGCGGACGTGATGCCGCGGTTCATGTCGACGGGGCCCGGCTATGGGAATGCACGCCGTACTACGCGAAGGAGCTGCACGAGATCGCTGCACTCTTCGACACGGTTTACGTCTCGTTCTACAAGGGTCTCGGGGCACTGAGCGGCTGTTGCCTCGCCGGTGAGGAAGATGTCATCCAGGAAGCCCGGTTATGGCGTCACCGTCACGGCGGGACTCTCTGGTCGCTGTGGCCCTTGGCCGCCTCGGCCCTCGGCGCGATGAGGAAACGTCTGCCCCTGATGCCCACCTACTACGAGCATGCGGTTGCGATTGCCGCCGCGCTGCACGACGTGCCGGGCGTCGAGATCGTTCCCGACCCGCCGCAGACGCCCGCAATGCACCTCCATCTGAGGACGACCAAAGACCGGCTGGAGGAGGCCGTGCGAGTCGTCGCCGAGAAAGAAAGCATCTGGACCTGGTCGTGGTCCTTCGAAGCAGACACGCCGAGCATCCGCGTGGTGGAGCTCGCGGTCGGGGACGCCACACTGGACTTCACGCCTGCCGAGGTAGCAGGGATCGTCGCGCGCTTCGTCACAACCTAGAAGTCGCGCCTCGCTCTCGGCGAGCTACTGCGCGGGCGGGACCTGGAAGGTGCGGCGGCGACCGGCCTGGTCGAGCGCGTCGGACTTCAACACGCGCCTGATCCGGCGGACGTCGCGCAACGGCACGAGCGCGACGCGGTCGCGTTCGGATGCCTGGTTCCTGAGCGCGTCGTGCGCTCGGTCGAGCTCGTCAGCGAGCCGCGCGTAACGGTCCTGAAGGCGCTCGACCTCGCGCTCGAGCTCCATGATCCGAATCACGCCGGCGAGGTTGATCCCTTCCTGTGTCAGCTCCTGGATCTTGCGCAGACGATCTATGTCACGCTCGGAGTAGCGGCGGGTGTTGCCCTGCGTGCGCTGGGGCTGCAGCAGTCCCTTGCGCTCGTAGACGCGCAGCGTTTGCGGATGGACGCCGGCGAGCTCCGCCGCGACCGAGATGATGTAAATGGCCTGGTCGGGATTGGACGATCCTCGCTGAGCAGCCATCGGTCCCTCCTAAGACGCCTTCCGGTCCTCGCCGGTTTTCGTAACGACCTCGTCGAGATGCGCGCGTGGGTTCCCCTTGTGGACCTCTGCGAACCTCTCGAGGAGCTCCTTCTCTTCTTTCGTGAGCTTCTGCGGCACCTCGACCTCGATCTTGGCGAGCAGGTCGCCGTGACCGCCGCCGGGTCGCGGCGCGCCCTT
>DATBND010000179.1:0-2341 GCA_036554505.1 Actinomycetota bacterium
GCGAGGGTCAGCAGCAGAAAGTAGACGCCGGACGTCCGCACCGCGAGGACGCCGAAGACCGCCGCCAGGACCGTGGCCGCAAGCACGCCGACGACCATCGAGGCAAGCACGGGCAGTCCGGCGACCGTCGACCCGTAGAGGACGACGTAAGTCGACACCCCGAAGATCGCGCCGTGGCAAAGCGAGGTGCGCCCGGCATATCCCGCCAGTACGTCGATGGACATCGCAAGCACGGCGAAGATCAGGATCTGCGTTGCGACGCTGACCTGGTACGTCGGCAGGATGAACGGCAGGACCGCCAGCACGAGCAGCGCCGCCGGGACCAGGATCACCACCTTGAGGTCGGCGCGGCCCGGCGCCGCCTTCGTTGCCGCGTTCATGCGGCCCTCCCGAACAGTCCGAGGGGACGGAACGCGAGCAGGAGCGCCATCGGGCCGAAGATGACGAAGTAGGCGAGCTCCGGAAACCAGACCTGCCCGAAGGTGTTGAACAGGCCGATGAAGAGGCTGCCGATCGCCGCGCCTTCGAGGCTGCCGCGTCCTCCGATGATGACGACGGCGAGGCTGAACACCAGGATCTCCGAATCGGCACTCGGATACAGCGTCAGGAACGCCCCTCCGAGCAGTCCGCCAAGTCCCGACAAGGCCGACCCGAGCATGAACGTGAGGAGGAACACGCGGCGGATGTTGATCCCCGACGCCTCGACCATCTCCGCGTCGTCGACGCCGGCGCGAATGAGCGCGCCGAGCCGCGTGCGGTTGAGCAGAAGCCACAGACCGATGAAGACGAGCACGCCGACGAGGAGCACGAAGAGCCGGTACTTCGGATAGAACACGCCGAACTCGGCGATGGCGCCCTGGAGGAACGACGGGATCGGCACCGTGAAGGTGTCACCGCCCCAGATCACGAGGGCGAGGTCGTTCAGCATGAAGGCGACGCCGAGCGTCAGCAGCACCTGGCGAAGCTCGAACCCTCGCACGAACCTCAGCAGTCCCTGGTCGAGAACGAGCCCGATCAAGGCAACGGAGGCCATGGCGGCAACGGCGGCCAGCGCGAAGCTGCCGGTGTGCGTTCCCACCGTGTAGCCGACGTAGCCGCCGAACAGGTACAGCGCGCCATGCGCAAGGTTGACGATGCGCAGGAGCCCGAAGATCAGCGTGAAGCCCGACGCCACCACGAAGAGGAGTGCGGCGAAGGTCAGCCCGTTGAGAAGCTGGAAGAGCGACATCGCTTGGACGCTAGGCCCGGAGCGGCTGCTGCGAGCGATACCAGTCGAGGATCTGCTCGCCGGTCCAGAACACCACGTCGCGCTGGCGCCGGATGCGCGCGATCGCGTTGCGGAAGTACTTGAGACGGTGCGGCGCACCCATGATGTAGGGGTGCACGACGAGCGCCATGACGCGGGCGCTGTCGCGGCCATCATGGTGTAGCTGCTCGAACTGGTCGACCGCCCGGTCGTAATACTCGGACGCCTTGTGATGCTGGATCAGCATCATGGCGACGTCATTGCACTCCTGGGTGTAGGGCACGTTGACGATCGGGCCGGAGCGCGTCTCCAACACCGTCGGCTGATCGTCCAGGACCCAGTCGCAGACGTAGTCGTAACCGGCCTCCACGAGGAGGTCGGGCGTGACCCAGGTCTCGGTGAGACCAGGGCCGAGCCAGCCGCGGGGGCGCTTGCCGGTGTAGTCGGTGATGGCCGCGGTGGTCTTCGCGATGTCGCCTGCCTCGTCCTCGACCTTCTGCATGTTGAGCTGGGTGAAGCCGTGACCCATGAACTCCCATTCGCGGTCGAGTGCGGCCTGGGCGATCGGCTCATAGGCGTTGATGGCCGAGCCGTTGATGGCGAGCACCGCCGGGACGGCGAAGTCGTCGAACACCTCGAGCATCCGCCAGAACCCGACCCGGTTGCCGTACTCGTGCCAGGCCCAGTTGGGGATGTCGGGCATCGGCGAGCCGCCCGCCGGCGGCGTCAGCACGGTGCGCGGCATGGCCTTGTTGATGTCCCATTCCTCGACGTTGACGATGACCCAGACGGCGAGCCGGGCACCCCCGGGAAGCGTCAGCTTCGGGCGATCAGCGATCGGAGAATAGGCGATGCGTTCTGTCGGGAGCATGGGCTTCAAGCCTTCGCCGGTCCGATGCTGATGGTGAGCGTGCCAAGCCCCTCAATCGCGCCCTCGAGACGGTCGCCGGGAACCACGGCGCCGACCCCTTCCGGCGTGCCGGTGTAGATGATGTCGCCGGGGGCGAGCTCGTACTGCTCCGAGAGCTTGGAGATGATCTCCGAGAGGGACCACGTCATCTTGGCGGTTGTCGAGTTCTGGCGCACGGCGCCGTT
>DATBND010000212.1:0-2032 GCA_036554505.1 Actinomycetota bacterium
CGATGAGCGAGACATTCAAGAGCACGGGCGCGCCAGCCGCCGCCGCGAACCGCCGATGCGCGTTGAGGACACCGGACAGCAGCGTGACGAGGGTCACGAAGAGGAGGTACGGGAACGTGATGCGCGTGAGCGTCACCGCGAGGTCGAATTTCGCCGGATCGGCTGAGAAGCCCGGCGCCAGGAGTTCGATGAGCCACGGCATTCCCGCGAGGGCCGGGACGAGGACCGCGAGTTGGACGATCAGCATGAGGGTGAAGGTGCGGTCGGCGAACATGCGGGCAGGCGCCGCCCCTCCGGCCTCGAGCACGCGCGCGTAGGTCGGGATGAAGGCGTTGTTGAACGCACCCTCGCCGAAGATCGCGCGGAAGTGGTTCGGCAGGCGTAGCGCGACGACGAAGGCGTCCGCGACAGGGCCCGCGCCCATGGTCGCGGCGATTACCACGTCCCGGAAGAAACCGGTGATGCGCGAGACGAGCGTCCAGCCTCCGACCGAGACGATCCTGCCCAGCATGCGCCTCAGGCTCGAGCCGTGCGGCGGTCGTCGCGGACGAGGTCGTCGGCAACGTCGCGCGTCGCGCCGATCCGCTCGGAAACGACGTAGAGGGGCCGACGCTTTACCTCGGCGAAGATGCGGCCGATGTACTCCCCGACGATGCCGAGCGACATCAGCTGGATGCCGGAGAAGAACATCACAGAGACGATGAGCGAAGGGTAGCCGGGAACGTCGGCGCCGAAGAGCAGCGTCCGGATGGTGAAATAGAGCGCCGTGACGATGGACGCCGCCGAGACGAAGCCGCCGACGTAAGTCCAAACGCGCAGTGGCACCGTCGAGAAGGCGGTGATGCCGTCGAAGGCAAAGCGGAACAGCTTGCGGAAGCTCCACTTCGTCACGCCAGTGTGGCGCTCCTCGACGACGAACGGGACACCCACCGATTTGAAGCCGATCCAGGCATAGAGGCCCTTCGAGAAGCGCGCGCGCTCGTGCAACTCGCGGAGCACCTCGACGCCCTTGCGGTCGATGAGGCGGAAGTCGCCGGCTCCCTCCGGCAGAGGCGTCTCTCCGAAGCGCCGGAACAGGCGATAGAACAACCGGGCAAGACCGCGCTTCACGGGGCCCTCGTCGTCGCGGCTCGTGCGCTGGCCGTAGACCATGACGTAGCCCTCGCGCCAACGCGCCACGAAGGTCTCGATCAGCTCGGGCGGGTGCTGCAGATCCGCATCCATGATCACGACAGCCCGACCCCGCGCGTGGTCGAGGCCCGCCGCGATCGCGATCTCCTTGCCGAAGTTCCGACTGAACGACACCGCCCCGATGCGCGGCTCGCCCGCGCTGCGCGCCCGCACCGCGGCGAGCGTGCCGTCGCTCGAGCCGTCGTCGATGAAGACCACTTCCCATACGGGCGTGATGCGGTCGAGAACGGGCGTCAGCCGCTCGCAAAGAGGGGCGATGCCGAGTTCCTCGTTGTAGACCGGGATGACGACGCTGAGCTCGATGTTCGAGGCGGCCACGGAGGCGTCCTTGTCGGTGCGGGCAGCAGACCCGAGTTTGCCCGCGCACTCAAGACCGGGGCAGGCGACCGGGTAGGCGTCGACCCGTGCCCTCAAAAGTGAAACGGGGCCGTGAGGCCCCGTCCCGTCACGAGAAGGAGCGGCCGCCTAGCGGCTCGCCTCCTGGTACATGCGCTCGACGTGCTCCCAGTTGACGAGATTGTCGAGGAACGCCTTGAGATAGTCCGGCCGGCGGTTGCGATAATCGATGTAGTAGGAGTGCTCCCAGACGTCGCAGCCGAGGATCGGCTTCGCGCCGTGCACGAGCGGGTTCTCGCCGTTGGGCGTCTTCATGATGGTGAGCTTGCCGTCCTTCACGGCGAGCCAGGCCCAGCCCGAGCCGAACTGGGTCACGCCCGCCTGGATGAAGTCCTGCTTGAACTTGTCCGTGCCGCCGAGATCCTCTGAGATCTTGCGCTCGAGCGAGCCCGGGATGCTGCCGCCACCATTCGGCTTCATCCACTGCCAGAAGTGCAGGTGGTTG
>DATBND010000246.1:0-4138 GCA_036554505.1 Actinomycetota bacterium
GCGGATCGCCATGCGGGCGCGAAACGTGTCGACCATGCAGCAGATCGCCGTTTGCACGCTGCCGTACGTGTCGAGGATGTAGGCGAGCACGTCCTCGCGCCGGTGCGACTCGAAGTCGACGTCGATGTCGGGAAGCTCCTCGCGGCGGGCGTTCATGAAGCGCTCGAACAAGAGGTCGTAGCGGATCGGGTCGACGTCGGAGATGCCGAGCACGTAACAGACGAGTGAGCCCGCAGCGCTCCCCCGGCAGGCGCAGCGGATGCCGAGCACGAGCTTCGCGTGGTCGACGATGTCCGCGACGAGGATGAAGTAGGCAGCGAAGCCCATGCGGAAGATCAGCTGGAGCTCGTGCTGGAGCCGGTCGTCGATCTCTCTCGTGACCTTCCCGTAGCGCCGTCGCGCTCCGTCGAAGCAGCGACGCGCGAGAAGACCCGTCGGCGTCTCGCCCGGGGGCATCGGGACGTTCGGGAAGTGATACGTGCCGAGGTCGAGGTCGAAGTCGCATGCTTCGGCGATCGCTCTCGTCTCGGCGATAGCCTCGGGAGCGTCGGCGAACAACGTCTCCATCTCGCGCGCCGGCTTGAGGTAGTACTCGGAGGTCTCCCGGATCGCCTGCGTGCGCGACAGAGGGACGATCTTCTTGATCGCGTGGAGGAGCTCGTGCGTGCCCGCGTCGTGGGGGGCCGCGTAGTGGACGTTGTTAGTCGCGACCGGCGTGATGCCCGTCTCGTTGGCGACTTTGAGCAGCCGGTCGCGCAACGCCCGATGGCCGTAGCCGCGGTGATCGAAGACCTCTATCCGATAGCCCTCGCCGATCTTGTTGCGCCATCGCTCGGCGGTGTCGGCGGCCTCGGTCATGCGCCCGGCCGCGGCGTGTCGTGCAACCTCCGAGCGCGCGCAGCCGGACAGCACGAACAGGCCCTCGGCCCGTTCGGCGAGCGACTCGAAGCTCGTCTCCGGCTTGTCGCGCTCGTGGGTGAGGTGCGCTTCGGAGATCAGACGACACAGGTTCCCGTAACCGGTCTTGTTCTGGGCGATAACGGTGACGTGGTCGTTGTCGTCCTGGCGACGCCGCGATCGTCGAGACGATCGCGGGGGTTCCTCGAGCGTGAGCTCGGCGCCGTAGATCGGCTTCACTCCCGCGTCGCGACACGCTCGTGCAAAGCGGACCGCGCCGGTCAGCGCGTCGTGATCGGTCATCGCGACCGCGTCGTAGCCGCGCGCGGCGGCGACGTGCGGCAGGGCCTCGGCCGGGATCGCCCCGTCGCGCAAGGACCACGTCGTATGACAGTGGAGGTGTACGAACGCGCTCACGCGGCGCCTGGACTCTGGCTCGTACCGTCACGTTTCGCCGACTTTTGGACCTGAGACGACTCATACGGTCGCCCTGAGTCCAAAAGTCTGGAGATAGTCAGGCCTTGGCGGGGATCTCCGTGCCCGACGCCTTTGCGATGAGCGTGCCGTCCTCGTCGGTGATCTCGGCCTCTGCGAACACGACGCGCTGACCTCGCTTCAAGACGTAGCCGTCGCCGACCAGCAACGTGCCGGCGGGGGCCGGGCGAAGGATCGAGATCTTCATCTCGGCGAGCGCGGGGTACTCGTCCTCGGGCAGGTGCGCGGAGGTCGCCGCGCCGAGCACCGCGTCGGCGAACGCGGCGAGCACTCCGCCCTGGAGATTGCCCGCGGTGTTGCAGTACTCGGGCGGGACCTTCCAGGTGAAGCTGATCTCCTCGCGGGGGTCCTGGGTCTCGGCGGGCTTGAAGCCCATCGTCTGGTTGGCCGGCAACTCGACGGTGCCGTCGGCGATGGCCTCCCAGCGCGTCCTCATGGTTCGCAGGATATGCCCGCGTGCCCGTCCCGGCCCGGTGCGCGCTCCCGCGGCTCAATCCCATATGCGGGCGAGTCGCCACGTCCCCCGAGCGCGATCGAGATAGACGTCGAAGACCGCGCCGGGGGAGGTCATGAACCCGTCGGGGTCGAGATCACCGGTGGCGAGCGCACCCGCCGGCCGGGCGAGCAGACGGTGGTACTCGCGGTCGCGCACGTTGGGGCCGGTCCACCACTCCCCCGCTTCGCGCCACGAGGTGAGCCGCTGGTCGACGTCGTAGAGCCGGCCCCGCCATTCGAACGCGACCGGCGCGCCGTTCTGGGCCGTGTCCGGCGTCACCTCGATCGGGTCGTCGTACCGCTTCGCCACCCTCTGACGGTTCGCTCCTGTCGTGTCGCGCGCGCCGCCGAGCCTGTGCGGCCCGGGACACGCGCACGGCTATGCCATGCACCTCGGGCGCGCCCGCCACCGCGTCCGAAACGCCCGAATAAAAGGGGGCCCGACCGACCCGCCTCTCGGCGAGCCCATCGGGCCCCGTTCCCTACGTCGATCGGTGGCGGGCGGGGGGCCGGGGAACCCACCGCCGTCCGCCCTGGGAGTAGGCCGGCCGGCCGGGGACAGCCGAACCACCGGATCGAACGTGTGTTCGATACTAGCTTCAGAGAATGCCGCCGTCAAGAGATTGACGGATTAGGAGACGCGGCGCAGGCCCACGCTGTGGCAGATGGACTTCTCTCCTAGTCGCTATTGGGCCTCTGCATAGCGGACGAATCTTCTGAGCCTTGCGCGACAGAAACCGACCCTCCATTGGAGCCGGTAGAAGCGTCCCAAAGCTCGATCCACGCTCGCTTCGCTCGGTTCGCCACGGCAACGTCCGCCTGATCGAATTCGTCGCCGTTTGGAGGACTACCGGAGGGCAGATACTCATTGAGTCTGTCCAGACCGATTAGCGCATCGAAGTGCTTCCTACTGAAGCTGGAGACTCGCTTTTTAAGCTCAGTGCCATAGGAAACAGACACGCCTACGAACACTCCGAGAAGTTCCTCCTTATGCCATTTCGCCTTCGCCTCGTTTGAGCGAAACCACTCCTTAGTGTTCCCAGACCTCTCCATCGTGGCGATCTCAGCGAGAATCCAGATGTCGTCGTCGGCTTCATCCAATGACAGATCGAAGATGCCCTCTAAGCGCGCGCGCAGTGCGTCCGCGGCCCGTTCTACGAAAGCGTCCAGCGACCAATCGGCCGCGCCCGTGTCGCGTCCCGGCGCATAGGCGTGGTACAGAGCATTGACTAGGAGGCGCGGACCGTCTCGTTCTCTGACGAAGAGCGCTACATCAAGATTATCTAAGTCGGCTGAGTTCAGAAGCGTGCCGGCCCACACCGCGGCTCGGTCCTGTGGTGCAAATGCACCCATCAAAGACTCAGTCTCTGGTCCTCCTAACGCAGAGAAAATCTTTGCGAGATATCGCAGGACCAAACTCTTCTGATGGGGCGTGAAGGCTTCAACGTGAACCATCAGCTTGCTGACGACCTGATCGCCCTTACTCCCCACGTAGGCGGTCAGTTCATGGACAGCAGTTGACGGAGCGCCTTCGCGCAACTCGGCGGCCGCCTGGGCTACCAGCGCATCAGAAAGGTCAGAAGGGGGCACGCCGAACTGGAAATACCTATCGAAGTAGTCGGGGCTACCCACCCTCTTGTCCCGATACATCTGTTCATACATATAGTCGGCACCAGACATTGGGCCCAATGCATCGCTTATTGGCACGAACAGATGGCCGAGAATGGCAAGCACTGATTGGACTTCTTCTTCGGGGACAGCGTGGCTTTTGAGGACCCGATGCCACTCGTCGAGAACCTCAGACTTCTCCCTTTTTGGCCCGAACACCGACTCGAGAGTCGCTGTTAAATCGCTCTTCTTACTAGCCAGCAGGCGATAGGCCTCAGGGTAGAAGGTTCGAAGGAAGGTCACCATCAAGAAATCCACGAAGTGAACCTCGCCGCTAACGAGAGGCCAATACGCTTCGACTTGCCCAAAGTATCTTTTTATGGCTCTCGGCTCCGTGAAGTGCGGGCGCAAGTGCGACTGATAGATCTGCGCGAAATCTCGAAACGCCTGAGGATCCGCAGCGACCGAATGCGAGGTCATGATGAAGTCCAACGCGCCGGTAACTAGCTTGTCGATTTGGCTAACGTGCAGAGGGGGTAAGTCGATCCTTACTTGAACAATTTTCTCAAGGAACTGTAAGGCTCTACTCCGGTCCCGCGCGACGTCAGTTTGAACCAAGATATCGAGAAGGGATGTCTCATCG
>DATBND010000258.1:0-5108 GCA_036554505.1 Actinomycetota bacterium
ACCAGCTGTGGGCGTTCATCGTGCCGGGCCTGAACGAGAAGGAACGCAAGTACGCGATCCCGTTCGTCCTCTCGTCGCTGATCCTGTTCGGCACGGGCGCGACGTTCGCGTACCTGACGCTTGCCCGAGGGTTGGGCTTCCTGATCGGCCTCGGCGGCGAGGGTCTCGTCCCGTTCTTCCAGGCAGACACGTACGTCAATTTCGTGGGCCTGATGGTGATCGCGTTCGGCCTCACGTTCGAGCTCCCGCTCATCCTCCTGTTCCTCGGCCTCGCAGGAGTCGTGTCCGTCGGCTGGTTGCGCCGGCATCGCCGGGCCGCCATCGTGCTGATAGCGCTGCTCGCCGCAGTCGTCACCCCGAGCCAGGACCCCTACACGTTCATGGCCATGGCGCTGCCGCTCTACGGCCTGTACGAGCTGACGACGGGGATCCTGGGCCTGGTCGAGCGGCGCCGCACGCGCAAGAAAGCCAAGGGCGGGGCCTGATCCCTACTTGGGTATAGTCCCGCCGGATGGCGATCAAGGGCAAGAAGAAGTCACAGAGCAGAGGGAGCCAGGCCCGCCGCCGGCCCGCCGCGGCCCCTCGAGCGATCGGTCCCGGCCGTAGGAAGCCTCCCTGGTACAAGACCCCACAGGGCCGTGCCGGGCTCGTCGCGCTGGTGCTCGTCGTTTTGGCGGTCGTCGCCGGGTTCGTGCTCAACGCTCGCTCGGACGCGGCGAAGCTCGAGGACCGCCAGGACGCGCTCGAGACCTACACGGGCTCGGTGCGCGCCGTGCTCCAGAACCTGACCCCTCCCGCGAGCGACATGCTCGACGTGCCGATCAACGCGGGGGAGTTCGCCGAGCTGGCGCGGCTCCCGCGCAGGGCCGGGGAATGGGAGGACCAGATCAACGCCGCCATCGATCAGCTCGTCTCGCTCCAACCGCCGCCGGGAGCGATCTACGCGCACAGCCTCTTCGAGCAGTCCGGGCAGCTCTACCTCACGACCGCCCGGCAGTGGCAGATCATGGCCGACCAGCCGAACAAGACGCGCGGTGAGCTGCTGGCCGAGACGACCACACTCCGGGACCAGGCCAACACCTTGTGGGTGAACGCGACGGCGATCCTCGACCAGGTCAGGGCCGACCTCGATATGGACCCCTCCGGCCTGCGGTCACCGGCACAGAGCCCGGCGAACAGCCAGCCGGCGCCCGCGCCGTCCATCCCGACCGGCGGCGGCGGGGGCGGCAACGGGGGCGGCGGAAACGGCGGCAACGGCGGCAACGGCGGAGGGGGCTCGAACGACGGGTCCGGCTAGGACGCCCGCCGGCCGCGACGCGTCCGTCGCCGGCCCGGCCGGAGTCCCCCTCGCGGCGCCCACAGGATCGGCGGTCGTCGAGGAGTTCCAGGACACCTACGGCTTCGAGTTCGATCCGTTCCAACGCGACGCGTGTGCCGCGATAGTCGACGGTTCGTCGGTTCTCGTAGCGGCCCCCACGGGCGCGGGCAAGACGGTCGTCGGGGAGTTCGCCGCGTGGCTCTCCCTTCGCCGTGGCGGCAAGACCTTCTATACGACGCCCGTCAAGGCGCTCTCCAACCAGAAGTACGGGGACTTCGTCGGCATCCACGGACCTTCGAGCGTGGGCCTCCTCACCGGCGATAACTCGCTGAACGGCGAGGCGCCGATCGTCGTGATGACCACCGAGGTCCTGCGCAACATGATCTACGAGGACTCGCCGACGCTCGCGGACCTGCGCTTCGTCGTCCTGGACGAGGTGCATTACCTTCAGGATCGCTATCGCGGGGCTGTCTGGGAGGAGATCCTCATCCACCTCCCCGTCGACGTCCGCATCGTGTCGCTGTCGGCGACCGTGTCGAACTCGGAGGAGTTCGGCGAGTGGCTGCAGACGTTGCGTGGGCGCACCGAGGTCATCATCGAAGAGAAGCGCCCCGTCGACATCCGCCACTGGTACTTCGCGTCGGACGAGCTCCTTCCGATGTTCGTCCGGACGCAAGACGGCTCGGTCATCCCGAACGAGCGAGGACGGGAGCTCGAGCGCAGGCGGCGACACGCTGGCTCGCGTCGGCCCCAGCGAGGTGGCCGGAGGACGCACGAGAAGCGCCCGCGGATCCCGTACCGCTCCGACGTAGTGGAGCGACTGGGCGGCGAGGGGATGTTGCCGGCGATCTACTTCATCTTCTCGAGGAAGGGCTGCGACGACGCGGTCCGCCAGTGTCTGCACGACCACGTGTCCCTCACCACCACCGACGAGCGCCGGGCGATAACGCGCTTCGCGGATCAACGCGTCGCAGACCTCTCGCCCGCCGAGCTCGACGTCCTCGGCTACGACGCGTGGATGACAGGGCTCGGGCGCGGCATCGCCGCCCACCACGCCGGGATGATCCCGCCGTTCAAGGAGGCGACCGAGGAGCTGTTCGCGCTCGGCCTAGTGAAGGTCGTGTTCGCGACCGAGACCCTGGCGTTGGGGATCAACATGCCGGCCCGCTCGGTCGTGATCGAGAGCCTCATGAAGTTCACCGGCGAGAAGCACGAGCTGATGACGCCCGGCGAATACACGCAGCTGTCCGGACGCGCGGGCCGCCGGGGGATCGACGAGCTGGGGCACTGCGTCGTCCTGCTCCAGCGATTCACTCCTTTCGACACGATCACGCGGCTCGCGTCGACGCGCACGTATCCGCTCCAGTCGTCGTTCCAACCGTCGTACAACATGGCCGTCAACCTCGTCCGCAACTACGACCGGTCCGAGGCGGAGCACCTCGTCAACTCCTCGTTCGCGCAGTTCCAGGCCGATCGCGACGTGGTGCGACTCGAGAAGACGCGGGAGAAGAGCGAGGCATACCTCGCGTCGTATCGCGAGCGCATGAAGTGCGAGCTCGGGGACTTCGCCGAGTACCGCGACCTCGTGACGCGCCTGAAGAAGCTGGAGGAGCGCTCCGGCCTGGGCGGTCAGAAGAAGGGGGCCCGTATACGGGACGCCCTCGAGGCATTGCAACCGGGGGACGTCGTCGACCTGCCGTCCGGGAAGCGTCGCGGGCGCTACGTCGTGATCGAGGTCGTGAAGCGCGCGTCTGAGCGGCGGCCGCGCGTGCTCGCCCTGTCCTCCGAGCGCGCAATGGTGCGCTTCGGGCCGTCCGACTTCCGCGACCCTCCGGTGCCGCTCACGCGCATCCCGGTGCCCAATGGGTTCAACGTCCGGGACGCGCGCCGCCGGCGCACTCACGCACGCCGGCTGGCGTCCGTCGACGTCCCCGACGTCCTTCCCGCGTCCCCGCTCGCCGAGGACGAGCCCGAGGAGGTGCGCGCGCTCCGCCGCGCCGTCGACGAGCACCCGTGCCGGGCGTGTCCCGAGCTCGGACGCCACATCCACTTCGCCGAGAGGGCGACGCGGCTGGAGCGCGAGATAAAGGGCATCGATCGCCGCGTTGGCCGCCGCACGGGTACGCTCGCCCGGCGCTTCGACCAGGTCCTCGGTGTGCTGGAGCACCTCGGCTACGTCGACGGATGGGTGCTCACGCCGAAGGGCGAGACCCTCGCGCGCGTCTACAACGAGTCGGACCTGCTCGTGGTCGAGGCGCTCGAACGCGGCATCCTCACTTCGCTCGACAAGGCGGAGCTGTGCGCGGTGTGCTCCGCGCTCGTGTACGAGACGCGCCGCCCCGAGGCGGCGGAGGTCGTCGAGATGCCGACCGCGGCGTCGCGTACCGCGTGGGGAGCGCTCATGCGGCTGTGGCGGCGGATCCGTCGGGACGAGGAGGACCGGGGGCTGGACCTGACGCGCGAGCCCGACCCCGGCTTCGCGGTGAAGGCGTGGGAGTGGGCTGCCGGAGCGGACCTCGGCGACGTCCTGTCCGAGGACGACGCGCCGGGCGACTTCGTGCGCTCGGTCAAGCAGCTCGTCGACCTGATGCGCCAGCTCGAGGACGTGTCCGACGACCCGGAGCTGGCGGCCCGGTTCGGGGAGTCGATCGAGGGGCTCCAGCGCGGCGTCGTCGCGTACTCTTCACTCGAGCTCTAGCGAGACCCGCCGCAGCCCATGGCAGGATTGCCCCCATGAGAGACGTCTTCGTGGTCGACGCGGTCAGGACGCCCATGGGCCGGCACCGCGGCGCGCTCGCCGAGGTGCGTCCCGACGATCTCGCCGCCCACGTGATCCGCGCGATCGTCGCGCGCAACCGCGTGACCGCGGAACGCGTCGACGACGTCATGTGGGGCGCGGCCAACCAGGCCGGCGAGGACAATCGCAACGTCGCCCGGATGGCCGCGCTGCTGGCCGGGCTCCCGGTCGAGGTGCCGGGCGCGACCGTGAACCGGCTGTGCGGGTCCGGCCTCGAGGCGGTCAACGCCGGCTACCGGCTGATCCGCGTCGACGAGGCAGAGATCGTCATCGCCGGCGGCTCCGAGTCGATGACCCGCGCGCCGTTCGTGATGGGCAAGCCCGCCCAGGCGTTCGACCGCAACGTCGAGATCTACGACACCTCCATCGGATGGCGCTTCGTCAACCCTCGCCTCGACGCGATGTACGGGAGCGACTCGATGGGCGTCACGGTCGAGATAGTGGGGGAGAGCCACGGCATCTCGCGCGAGGCGCAGGACGCGTTCGCGCTCGAGAGTCACCGGCGCGCGGTGGCGGCGCGCGATGAGGGACGCTTCAAGGACGAGATCGTGCCGGTCGAGATCGCGCGCAAGGGCCACTCCGATCCCGTGGTCGTCGACGCAGACGAGCCGCCGCGACCCGATACCAGCATGGAGCGTCTCGCGCGGCTGAAGCCGGCGTTCAAGGGTGACGGCACGGTGACCGCGGGCAACTCGTCGAGCTTGAACGACGGGGCGGCCGCGATCTTGCTGGCGTCGCAAAACGAGGTGGAAGGCAACGGCTGGCGCCCTCTCGCACGGATCGTGACGTCCGCCGTGGCCGGTGTGGAGCCGCGCATGATGGGGGTCGGTCCGGTGCACGCGACGAACAAGGCGCTCGAACGGGCGGGCCTCACCGTGGACGACATCGACCTCGTCGAGCTGAACGAGGCGTTCGCGTGCCAGGCCATCGCGGTGATGAGGGAACTCGGGATGGACGACGAGCGGACGAACGTCAACGGCGGCGCGGTCGCGC
>DATBND010000314.1:0-4717 GCA_036554505.1 Actinomycetota bacterium
TCGTTGCGGTCGACCGCCGAGCACGAGGATGCCGAGCGCGCCGAACACGAAGCCCCCGACGTGCGCGACCCATGCCACGTTGCTGCCCTCGCTCGTGAAGAACTGCAGGACGAACCAGATCCCGAGCACGACGAGCGCGGACATCTGAACGACGGTGAAGAAGATGATGACGATGAGCAACACGTTCACCCGCGCGCGCGGATAGAGGACGATGTAGGCACCCATGACCGCGGCGATGGCCCCCGACGCGCCGACCGCGGGAACGAGCGACGCGTCGCCCGTCTGGTGGGTGAGGACCTGCGCAAAGCCGGAGGCGAACCCTCCGAGCAGATAGAAGATCAGATACTTCACGCGACCGAGATAGTCCTCGATGTTGTTACCGAACACCCAGAAGAACAGCATGTTGAACCCAATGTGCAGAAAGCCGGCGTGCATGAACGTCGCGAGGAGGATCGATCCGAGGAATTGCGGGAACGTCCGCTCGGGCAGCTCTAGGACGGGACCTCCTCGTCCGAAGCGGACCGCATCGGGACAGCCGTCGTCCTGGATCTGACACGGGATCGGTGCCTGGTCGATGAAGTAACGCTCGGCTTCCTCGTTCGCGCCGAACCCCGGTTGGACGAAGAAGAACACCACGAGATTGGCCACGATCAACAACACGGTCACGATCGGGAAGCGACGGGTGGGGTTCGCGTCGGAGATCGGGATCACGTTTCGAGTATAGGTTCCGGCCTGTCGCCCCCAGGTAGTGTCGCGACGCTAGTAGCCAATCGTCTCGACGATTGGCCGAACAGGCTGTTAGGAGGATGTCGTGCGAGACGAGTTGCGAAGGATGGCGTTGTTCGGCTCGGGCGTCGCGGAGCTGACGCGCCACCGAGCGGAGCAGATCGTCAAGGACCTCGTGAAGGTCGGAGAGGTCCGCCGAGAGCAAGCGCAGGGCGTGGTGAAGGACCTGCTCGATCGCAGCAAGCAGAACCGGCAGGAGATAGTGCGGCTCGTGCGCGGGGAGATCCGCAACCAGATCGAGGCGCTCGGCGTCGCCACGAAACGAGACCTCGAGCGCGTGGAGCGACGCGTCACCCGCTTGGAGGGACGCGACAAGGGCGGACGCAAGACGACCGCCGCGAAGAAGACGACGAAGACGACGCGCAAGAAGACCACCGGGGCGGCCGGGGACGTGTCGTCGTCTCCTACGAAGGCGCCCGTCAGCGAGGCCGCGAAGGAGGCCGCCCTCGAGGCATCGCCGCCGATCGACTGACCGCGATTGAAGCGCCGTCGCACCCGAGCCGGGGTTTAATGCCCCCATGGACCTCACAACAGCCGGCGAATCGTCGAGACGATTCGCCACCGAGACCGGCCGCGACGCGCTCGAGGAGGTAGCCGAGCAGCTCGAGCAGGCCGAGGCCGCCGGCGACGAAGAGCGTCTCGCCGTCCTCGACCGCGCGCACGCTCGACTGGCGGGCGAGCTCGACTCTCCCGCAGCAGAGCCTCTCGCTCGCTGACGCGCGCTCTCGCATGGCCGCCAGGACGCGGCTCGACAACGAGCTCGTGCGACGTGGGCTCGCGACCTCCCGATCTGCGGCGCGCCGCGCGATAGAGGAGGGCGCAGTGGTGGTCGGCGGGCTGCCGGCCCCTCGCCCCGCGACGCTCGTCTCGGCCGACACCCCTATCCAGCTCCGGACGACTCCCGCGACGCGTTTCGTGTCGCGGGGCGGGACGAAGCTCGACGGCGCACTCGATCGTCTGGAGGTCGGCGTCGCCGGACGCGGATGGCTCGACGCGGGCGCGTCCACCGGAGGGTTCACCGACTGCCTCCTGCAGCGCGGAGCGCGCGGGGTCATCGCGGTGGACGTGGGCTACGGGCAGTTCGACTGGCGTCTTCGAAACGACGAGCGCGTCGCCGTGCTCGAGCGCACCAACGTCCGCTCGCTCGACCCGGAGGCCCTTCCGTGGGAGCCCGACGGAGTGGTTGCAGACCTGTCGTTCATCTCGTTGACGCTCGTGCTGCCGGCGCTCACGCTCGCCGCGCCGTCGCCCGAGGCGGACTTCGTGGTCCTCGTGAAGCCTCAGTTCGAGGCGGGCCGGGACGCTCTCGAACGAGGAGGCGTGGTGCGCGATCCGGCCGCGTGGAGCGCCGCGCTCGAGCGGGTGGCGGCCGCTGCGAAGGACACGGGGCTGGGCGTAGCCGGCGCCGTCCCGTCGTCACTGGTCGGCCCGGCCGGCAACCACGAGTTCTTCCTCCACCTCCGACGGGGGGCGTCCGCCGAGCTCGCGCTCGAACGTGCGGTACAAGAGGTGTCATGACGATCGGTCGGGTCGCTCTCGTCGCGCATTCGGGGAAGCCCACCGCGCTAGAGCTCGAGAGGGATCTGCGCGCGCTGCTCGGCGAGCGCGGGATCAGCGTCGTCGACGACGCGCCCGACCTGGTGGTGTCCCTCGGCGGCGACGGCACGATGCTGAAGGCCGCACAGGTCGCGCACGCGGCCGACGCGCCCCTCCTCGGCGTGAACCTCGGCACGCTGGGCTATCTCACAGAGGTCGACGCCGGGGGCGAGCGCACCGCCCTCCAATCCGTGTTGGACGGCGATCTCGAGATCGAGGAGCGCATGATGCTGGCGTGTGAGACGTCCGGCGCGACGGAGCGGTCCTACGTCGGCCTCAACGAGGTCCTGGTCGAGCGGTCGTCGCGCCACAGGCTCGTGCGGCTGACGGTGCGAATCGGCGGGGAGCGCCTCGCCGCGTTCAACGCCGACGGTGTCATCGTCGCTACCCCGACGGGCTCCACCGCCTATGCGCTCAGCGCGGGCGGCCCCATCGTCTCGCCGCGCGCGGAATGCATGGTCCTCGTCCCGGTGAGCGCGCACATGATCTTTTCCCGGCCGTTCGTGCTCGCTCCGGACGAGACCGTCGAGATCGCCGTCGACGGGCCGGATCAGACCGCGTCGCTGGCGCTCGACGGTGCCATCAGCCTCGACCTCGGCCCCGGAGCCGTCGTGGAGGTGAAGCGTCATCCGCGCCCGCTCAAGCTGGTGCGCCTGAGCGGGCCGGGATTCGTGGAAAGGCTCCGCACCAAGCTCGGGCTTCCGCGCTGACGCGTCGGGGCTACGCCGCGGTCCACACATAGGATTTCCGGCAGATGCTGACCGAACTGATAGTCGAGAACCTCGGCGTCATCGACCGCGCCGAGCTGTCTCTGGGGCGAGGTTGCGTCGCGCTCACCGGCGAGACCGGCGCGGGCAAGACGCTCGTCGTCGTCGCCCTCGGCCTCCTGCTCGGCGAGCGCGCGGATCGCGGCGCGGTCCGGGCGGGCGCCGGAGAGGCGCGCATCGAGGGGCGCTACGTCGTCCCGGCCGGTCACCCGGTCGTGTCGCTGCTGGCGGACAACGGGGTCGAGGCGGACGACGCCGGAGACGCGGTGGAGCTCGTCGTCACCCGGACGGTGGCCGAGGAGGGGCGCGGGGGCCGAGCGCGCATCAACGGCCGGCTCGTCACGACCGCGTTGCTCGCCGAGGCAGGGGCTCTGCTCGCGGAGGTCGCCGGCCAGCACGAGCACCAACGGATCGGGCAGCGCTCGTGGCAACGGGCACACCTCGACGGATGGGCGGGGGACGACGCGGTCGCCCTCGCCGGAGAGGTGCGCGCCGCGGTGCGGGAGGCGAACCGGTGGGCCGCGCGTCTCGAGGAGTTGCGCGCGAGCGAACGCGAGCGAAGCCGCACGTTAGATCTCCTTCGGTACGAGATCGCCGAGATCGAGGCCGCCGACGTGACCGCCGGCGAGGCCGAACGTCTGACCGCCGAGGCGCGGCGGCTGGAGCGATCCGAGGCGACGGCCGACGGCATCGCGGCCGCGGTCGCGGCGCTGACCGACGAGGGCGGTGCCCAGGACCTTGTCGGCACGGCCGCGGCGCGCGTCGAATCGCTGGCGCGCGACGACCCCGCGCTCGGTGAGCTGGCCGCACGGCTCGACGCCGCCGGTGTGGAGATCGCCGACGTCGCCCAGGAGCTGTCGGCGCACGCGGTGCCCGCCGACCCCGGAGAGCTCGAGCGGATCCACCAGCGCCTATCGGTCCTCGGCCGGCTGGTGCGCAAGTACGGAGCGGACGAGCCGGAGGTGCTCCGTTATCTGGAGGGCGCGCGCGGGCGCGTTCTCGAGCTGGAGGCGCTCGAGGCCGGCATCGACGAGGCCGAGGCGCGCGCTCGAAGCGAGCGGGCACGCGCGCACGAGCTAGCGGGCTCGCTCGGCGAGCTTCGGCGAGAGGCAGCGCCGCGGCTGGCGCGCGCGATCGAAGAGCGGCTCGAGTCCCTTGCTCTGGGCGGCGCCCGCTTAGAGGTCGTGCTCGAGGGATGTGACCTGCACGAGGGCGGCCTCGAGGACGTCGAGTACGCGGTGTCCTTCAACGCGGGGGAGCCCGCCCGGCCCATTCGGAAGGTCGCCTCCGGCGGGGAGCTGTCGCGCCTCGCGCTTGCGCTGAACCTAGCCGGCACGCACGGAGACGTGACCACGATGGTCTTCGACGAGGTCGACGCGGGCGTGGGGGGAGCGGCGGCGCGCGCCGTGGGCGCGGCCCTGGCCGAGCTCGCGGAGTCCTCGGGACGGCAGGTGCTGGTCGTGACCCACCTTCCACAGGTCGCGGCGTTTGCCGGCGAGCAGCACCGGATCGAGAAGCTGACGGTGGACGGGAGGACCGCGGCGTCGGTCGCCCGCGTCGAGGGGGCC
>DATBND010000124.1:0-7262 GCA_036554505.1 Actinomycetota bacterium
GCTCTCGGGGAACGAACCGACGACCCGCTCGCCATGTACCTCTCGGACGTCTTCACCGTCCCCGTGAATCTCGCGGGGAACGCGGCGATAAGCGTTCCGTGTGGGACGTCGGACGACGATGGGCTGCCGGTGGGGTTGCAGATCATCGCGCGCTCGCTCGACGAAAAGACGATGTTCCGCGCGGCGTACGCGTTCGAGCAGGACCTCGGTTGGATCAATTCACCCGAGGGGTGGCCGAGCCTGTGAGCACCCAGACGACGGACATGTACGAGACGACGGTCGGCCTGGAGATCCACGTCGAGCTCTCGACCGCATCGAAGATGTTCTGCGGCTGCGCGGTCGCGTTCGCGGGTGAGCCCAACTCGCGCACGTGTCCCGTGTGCCTCGGCCTTCCGGGCTCGTTGCCCGTCGCGAACCGCAAGGCCGTGGAGTACACGATGCGGATCGCGCTCGCCCTGAACTGCCGGATAGCCGATTACTCGCTGTTCCACCGCAAGAACTACTTCTATCCGGACATGCCGAAGAACTACCAGATCTCGCAGTACGACCTCCCTCTCGGTTCGAGCGGGATGGTCGAGCTAGAGGGGAGCTTCGGCACGACGCGCGTCGGGATAAACCGGGTCCACCTCGAGGAGGACACGGGCAAGTCAACCCACATCGGGGGCAGCGGGCGGATCGGGGACTCCGAGTACTCGCTCGAGGACTTCAACCGGGCGGGCACCCCGCTCGTCGAGATCGTCAGCGAGCCCGACATCCATTCGGCAGAGGAGGCGCGCGCGTTCGTGACCGAGCTGCGCGCGATCCTCGAGTCCCTTGCCGTCTCCGACGTCCGCATGGAGGAAGGTTCGCTGCGCGTCGACGCGAACGTCTCGGTGCGACCGGTGGGGGAGACCGAGCACGGCGCCAAGGTCGAGGTCAAGAACATGAACTCCATCAGGTCGGTAGGACGCGCGCTCGAGTACGAGGAGAAGCGCCAGCGCGCCGCGCTCGATGCGGGGGAGACCCTGGTGCAGGAGACGCGCCACTTCGACGAAGCTGCGGGCGTCACCTTGCCGGGCCGTCTCAAGGAGTTCAGCTCGGACTACCGCTATTTCCCCGAGCCCGATCTCGTCCCGTTCGAGCCGTCCCCGGATTGGGTGGAGTCGATCCGGTCGACCCTTCCGGAGCTGCCGGCCGCGCGCCGGGATCGGTTCGTCCGCGACTACGGGCTGGGCGCGACCGACATAGAGATACTGACGTCGTCCACAGCCACCGCGGACTGGTTCGAGCGCGCTGCACGCGCGTACGACGGCGACGCCAAGAGAGTCGTCAACTGGATAATCGCCGACCTCTACGGACTGTTGAACGAAGCCGGCCTTGCTCTTGCCGATGCGCCGATCGTGCCGGAGCAGCTCGCCGGCCTTGTGGCTCTCGTCGACGAGGGAGCGATCTCGGGGAAACAGGCGAAGCTCGTCCTCGGCGGGATGTTCGAGACAGGCGACGACGCGAGCGCAGTCGCCGACCGCCTCGGCCTGCGACAGGTGAGCGACGCCGACGCGATCGGCAGCGCCGTTGACGAGGTCATCGCCGAGAACGCGGACGCGGCGGACAAGGTGCGCGCCGGCCAGATGAACACGATCGGCTTCCTCGTCGGTCAGGTGATGAAGAAGACGAAGGGCCAGGCCAACCCCGCGATGGTCAACGAGCTGATCCGCGAGCGCCTTACCTCGTGATGCGAGTCCCCGACGTCGTCACCCGGGGGTGGCCGGTGACGATCGAGCTCAGCGAGACGATGCCCGGCCCGATCGAGGTGGTGTGGGAGCTCATCACCGACTGGGAGAACCTCAGCGACTGGCAGCTAGAGGCGTCGGACTTCACCGTCATATCGGCGCAACGGGAGGGAGTCGGCGTGGAGGCCGAGGCGACCGTGAAGATCGGCGGCATCTCGACGCGCGACAAGGTCCGCATCACCGGTTGGGAGCCGCCGAAGCGCCTGGCGATCGAGCACAAGGGGTGGGTCTCGGGCGCCGGCGAGATGCACCTCACGCCGCTCGGCACCGGACGTACGCACCTGTTCTGGAAAGAGGAGCTGAGCCCACCGCTGGGCCTGCTCGGGGCGATGGGCCTGACCGGGTTCAAGCCGTTGATGGCGCGCATCTTCGCCCGCGACCTGCGCGTGCTTGCCGCCCTCGTCCGCGCCCGCTCCCGCTAGGCGCCCCGTCACACCGCGTAGGGTCTCGGGATGGCACGGGTCACCGACAAGAACCTCTACTTCGCGTGTGTCGATCTCGAGGGTCGGCGCGTGGTGGTCGTGGGGGCCGGGGCGGTCGCGCACGAGAAGATCGAGGGGCTCCTCGCGTGCGGCGCGCTGGTGCGCGTGGTTGCCCCGGACGCCGACGAGGCCGTCGCGCGCCTTGCCCGCGAAGGACTCGTGGAATGGAGGGCCCGGCCGTACGCCACCCACGATCTCGACGGGTGTTTCCTCGCGCTGGCGGCCACGCCGCATTCAGAAGTCAACACGCGGGTACACGACGACGCCGAGGCGCGGGCGATGCTGGTGAACGTTGCGGACGTCCCCGCCCTCTGCAGCTTCATCCTGCCGGCCGTTCTCCGGAGGCCGCCGCTGGGCGTCGCGATCACAACCGGCGGCGCGAGCCCGGCTCTCGCGAAGCGGATGCGTGACGAGGCCGGGGCTGCGTTCGACGTGCACTACGCGCGCCTCGCGGCGCTCCTCGAGGAGCTGAGGCCGTGGGCGCGCGCGACGCTTGCCACCTACGACGCGCGCAAGGACTTCTTCGACAGGATCGTCAACGGGAGCCCCGATCCGATCGAGCTGCTACGCGCGGGCCGGGAGGGCGAGGTGCACGCCCTCATCGGCGACGCGCAGGCGCGGGCGACCGGCTAGTCCGAGAGGAGCTCCGCGATGCGCGTGATCCCCTCTACGAGGTCGTCGTCGCCCAACGCGTAGCTCAAGCGCGCGTAGCCGGGCCCCCCGAACCCTCCCCCGGGGACGATCGCGACCTTCGCCTCGTCGAGGATGATCTCCGCGAGAGCGGCGTCGTCGTGCGCGACGCGGCCCCTGATCTCTCGTCCCAGCACTCCTTCGACCGACGGGAAGCAATAGAACGCTCCCTCCGGCTCGTAGCACTCGATGCCGGGGATCTCGTTGAGGAGCTTGTGCATCGTCATCCGGCGGCGGTCGAAAGCGTCGCGCATCATCTCGACGTCGGAGAGGTCGCCGGTGAGTGCCGCTACGGCCGCCGCCTGTGAGACGTTCGCGACGTTCGACGTCGCGTGTGACTGCAACGAGTTCGCCGCGGCGATCACGTCGGCCGGCCCGATCATCCAGCCCACGCGCCAGCCCGTCATCGCGTACGTCTTGGCCACTCCGTTCACCACGATGCACCGCTCGGCGAGCTCCGGCGCCTTGACCGGTATCGAGCTGAAGGTCGCGTCGCCGTACACGAGGTGCTCGTAGATCTCGTCGGTGACGACCCACAGCCCGCGCTCGGCCGCCCACGTCCCGATCGCCTCGACCTCGTCGGGCGGATACACCGCGCCCGTCGGGTTCGAGGGAGAGACGAACACCAGCGCCTTCGTGCGCTCGGTCACCGCCGCCTCGAGCTGTGCGATCGAGACCCGGAATCCGGTCTCGGACGTCGTCGGCAGCTCGACCACCTCACCGTCCGCGAGACGGATCATCTCCGGGTAGCTCACCCAGTAGGGAGCGGGAAGCAGCACCTCGTCGCCCGGGTCGAGAAGGGTCAGGAACGCGTTGTACAGCGCGTGCTTCCCTCCGTTGGTGACGAGGACTTGCGACGGTTGGACCTCGAATCCCGAGTCGCGCATGGTCTTGTGCGCGATCGCGGCACGCAACTCGGGCAGACCTCCGGCCGGCGTGTAGTGCTGGTAGAGCGGATGGCGCGTGGCCTCGGCGGCGGCCGCGACGATGTGGTCGGGCGTCGCGAAGTCCGGCTCCCCGGCGCCGAATCCGATCACGTGCTCGCCGGCGGCCTTCATCGCCTTCGCTTTCGCGTCGATCGCGAGGGTCGACGACTCGGTTATGCGGCCGACTTTCTTGGAGACTCGGTCTTCCGGGATGGCGTGGCCCCTCATATAGATTGCTCGCGCCCTGCAGCGAGCTCTAGAGCACGAGGATAGTTGATGGGTTCCCCCGACATCGTGATACCCGGCGACCTCAAGCCGGGCGACGGGCGTTTCGGCTCCGGCCCGTCCAAGGTGCGGCCGGCCGCGATCGCCGCGCTGGCGCGCTCGGGCTCGGATCTGCTCGGGACGAGCCACCGGCAGGCGCCGGTGAAGGAGCTGGTCCGGCGCGTGCGCGAGGGAGTCGTCGCGCTGTTCGACGCTCCCGACGGATACGAGGTCGTGCTGGGGTTGGGGGGCTCGACCGTGTTCTGGGATGCCCTCGCGTTCGGGCTGGTCGAGCGCCGCAGCCAGCACCTCGTCTTCGGCGAGTTCTCGTCGAAGTGCGCCGAAGCCGTCCGCCTCGCGCCCCACCTCGCCGACCCGGACGTCGTCGAGTCCGAGCCCGGCACGCATCCTCAGCCGCAGCCGCGTCCGGACGTCGACCTCTACGCGCTGACCCACAACGAGACGTCGACGGGCGTCGCGATGCCGGTCCGCCGCCCGGCTCCGGGCGCACTCGTCGCGGTGGATGCGACGAGCGCCGCGGCCGGGCTCCGCGTGCAGCCGTCGGAGTTCGACGTCTACTACTTCGCGCCCCAGAAAGGCTTCGCGTCCGATGGAGGGCTGTGGATCGCCCTGTGCTCGCCGGCCGCGCTGGAACGCATCGAACGAATCACGGGATCGGACAGGTACGTGCCCCCGTCGCTGGACCTGTCGATAGCGCTCGACAACTCACGCAAGGACCAGACCTACAACACGCCCGCGCTCGCGACACTGTTCTTGATGGTCGAGCAGCTCGACTGGATCCTCGCGAACGGGGGCCTCGAATGGTCGGCGTCTCGCTGCGACCGCTCCGCCGAGACCCTCTACGGCTGGGCCGACAAGTCGCCCGTCGCGCGGCCGTTCGTGACCGACGAGGGACACCGCAGTCACGTCGTCGGGACCATCGACTTCGACGAGGAGGTCGACGCGGCACGGATCGCGTCGACGCTGCGCGCCAACGGCATCGTGGACACGGAGCCGTACCGCAAGCTCGGTCGCAACCAGCTCCGCATCGCGATGTACCCGGCGATCGAGCCAGACGACGTCGAGGCGCTTACCGAGTGCATCGACTTCGTCGTCGACGCGCTCGGATGAGCGATCCGGCTACGACCTTCGGTGAGCTCGAGGGCCGTGTGCTCACGCTGTTCGGGACGGGCGACCTCGACGGCGCGCGCGAGGCGGTTCGGCTTGCCGCCGAACGTTTCCCCGACCGCCTCGGTTACACGGCCTACTGGAGCGCGTGCATCGACTCGATGGCGGGACAGGAGGACGCCGCGCTCGACGCGCTCACGACCGCGCTCGAGCGCGACGCCGACGTGTGGTGGGGACGCGAGCTGCTGCACGAGGACCCTGACCTGGCGCCGCTGCGAGCGCGGCCCGCCTTCGACGAGCTCGTCGCGGAGTGCGACGCGCGCCGCCGCGCCGAGCAGGCAGTCGCGCGCGTCGAGTGGGAGGTCATCTCGGCCAAAGGGGCGCGCCGCTCGGCCTCGATGGCGCTCGTCGTGCTCCACGGTCGGACCGGCAACCTTCGGGATCTGGGCGACCGGTGGGGCGGGGTGGCCGAGCACGTGGACGTCGTCCTCGTGCAGTCGAGCCAGGTCGTCGCTCACGGCATGCACTGCTGGGACGATCTCGCCACGGCCGGGCGCGATGTGGCGGCCGCCGTGGCCGCGGTCGACGGCGATGGCGCCATGGTGGTCCTCGGCGGGTTCTCGCAGGGGGCAGGGCTCGCGACCCGGGTGACGCTGAAGGGAGACGTCGGCGCGCGCGGTTTTCTGGCGATCGCTCCGAGCTTCTTTCGCGCCGGGCTGACGCCCGACGACATGGTGGCGCTGGCTCCGGGGGCCCGACGCGCGGGGGTGCGCGGAGTGATCTTCGCCGGCGCCAAGGACGACCGGTATAGGGACCCGGCGGAGGAGGTGGCGCGTCGTCTGGCCGACGCAGGCGTCCCCATTGCGTCTTCGGTCGTTCCGGGGATGGGGCACGACTATCCCGATCCGTTCGCGCGCGTCGTGGAGGACGCGTTGTCGTTCATCTTCGGCGAGACGGAAGCATGACGCCGACGAGAGCGTCCTGTGGCCCCGAGTAGCATCGACGCATGAAGGTCCTCGTATCCGAGAAGCTGTCCGCGGCCGGCCTCGAGCGGTTGCGCGAGCACGTCGAGGTCGACGTCCGTGCCGGCCTGTCGCCCGACGAGCTGCGCGACGCGATTGGGGATTACGACGCGCTGATCGTTCGCAGCGCGACGAAGGTCGACGCGCCGTTGCTCGAACGCGCGGAGAACCTGAAGGTCGTGGGGCGCGCCGGCATCGGGCTCGACAACGTCGACATCGAGGCCGCCACGCGCCACGGCGTCCTGGTCGTGAATGCGCCGCAGTCCAACGTGTTGTCGGCGGCCGAGCACACGATGGCGCTGTTGCTGGCGCAGGCGCGCAACATCCCTCAAGCCCACTCGGCGTTGGTCGGCGGGTCGTGGGAGCGCGAGCGCTGGCAGGGCGTCGAGCTGCACGGGAAGACGTTGGGCATCGTGGGATTGGGCCGGGTCGGCACGCTCGTGGCGCAGCGCGCGAGCGCCTTCGGGATGAGGCTCATCGCGTACGACCCGTACGTGTCGGAAGCCCGGGCAGGACAGATGGGCGTCGAGCTCCTCGACGACGTCGTGGACGTCTGCGCGCGCGCCGACTTCATAACGATCCACCTGCCGAAGACGCCCGAGACCACCGGCATCATCGGCGAGAAGGAGCTGAACGCCGTGCGTCCCGGGGTGCGGATCGTCAACACCGCCCGCGGAGGCTTGATCGACGAGGCCGCGCTTGCCTCGGCCCTCGCCGACGGTCGGGTTGCCGGCGCGTCGATAGACGTGTTCGAGGGCGAGCCCGTCACGGAACATGCGCTCTTCGGCCTGGACAACGTCGTCGTCACCCCTCACCTCGGCGCGTCCACGGCCGAGGCTCAGGACAAGGCGGGGCTCGCGATCGCCGAGCAGGTCTTGCTGGCCCTGCGCGGCGAGTTCGTGCCGTACGCGGTCAACCTGGATGTCGGCTCGGACATCCCCGAGGCGGTCCGGCCGTACCTCCCGCTCTCCGAACGACTCG
>DATBND010000127.1:0-2611 GCA_036554505.1 Actinomycetota bacterium
CTCCGACGCACTCGCGGTCGGAGGGAGCCATCGTGGTGAAGAGCGGCGCGTTCCATGGCGAGGTCATCGGGTCGGCCCTCGTCATACGTCTCGACCGTCCTCCCGTGAACGCGCTCGACGCCGACACTCTGCACGAGCTGGCGGACCGGCTCGACGCGGCGCGGTCGGCGGCGGTGGCCTCGATCGTCCTCACGGGCACCGGGTCGGTGTTCTCGGCCGGCGCGGATCTCGTCCGAGTGCTCGAGGCCGACGCCGCCGACGTCGACGCGGGAATCGACGCGCTGTCGCGTGCATTCGAGGCTCTGTTCGTTTTTCCGCGGCCGGTCGTCGCCGCCGTCAACGGCCACGCGCTCGCAGGAGGCGCGATCCTCACGTGCTGTTGCGACTACCGGATCATGTCCTCGGCTGCAGGCACTATCGGCGCGGTCGAGCTGAGGGCGGGCGTCCCGTTTCCCGCATGGGCACTCGAGGTCCTTCGTCACGCGGTCAACAACCATCATCTCCAGGAGGTCGTCTTCACGGGCCGCGCTTACACGCCCGACGACGCGCTGACGAAAGGTTTGATCGACGAGGTCGTTCCAGAGGCGGAGCTGATGGCTCGCGCTCTGCAGATGGCCGACGAGCTCGCCGCGGTCCCTCCCGTGACGTACTCGCTGATGAAGGAGGCCCTGCGCAGGCCCGCGATCGACGCGGCCGTGCGCGGCACGAGCGCGACGGACGATCAGATCAAGGCGGCGTGGGGCTCCGGCGAGGTCCAGGATGCCATCCGCAAGCTGCTCGCAAGCCTCGGCGGCTGAAGCCCTCAGCTTTCTTCGGCCGGCGGCTCGGGTTCGGTGGCGCTCAGGTTGTCGTAGACGACGCGATCCAGGCCGTGACGGAACGCGAGGCTCATGCGCGGGCCCGCCGACGCGACCTTGGGGACACTGTGCTCCCACTCGCGCTGGGTACGGCCACCGGTCACGAGCAATGCGCCCCGCCCGAGAAGGAACGCGCGCGACGAGCCTCCGCCCTTGGGCCGCAGCAAGAACCTCCGCGGTTCACCGAGCGAGACGAGCGCGACGATCGGGTCGGGGATCTCCTTCGAGATCCGGTCGCCGTGCCACGCGACGCTGTCGCGGCCGTCGCGGTAGAGGTTGAATCCGACCGAGTCGAGCGCTCTTCCGTAACGCTCCGACAGAGCGACGCGCATGCGCTCCAGGATGGTCGGCTCGAGCGGCTCGCCGGAGGTCGCGCGCCACAAGGAAGTGAGGCGCGGCTCCTTCACCCGCCGCTCGTACATGGCCCGCGACCTCTGACCCCAGTCGCGCTGCTCGAGCAGCTCGCCGAACAACGCGTCGGACCCGCTCACCCACGACGGGTCGAAATCGACCCACGAAGCGGGATCCAGGTGGATGCGCTCGGTCGCGGCGAACGACTCGTCGATCGCCGTCGGGGCGACGGTCTCGAACAGCGAGGGCTGCCAGTTGAGGTTGGGGGAATTCGGGCTGGGGGAAGGCGACATGGGCTGCGCTTGTTGTAAGTAGAGGCGTGTCTAGGACCACGTAGGGACGTCTCGAGCAAAGCCTACCCGGCGCCTACCGCAAGACAGGCCCGGGCAACCACTTCCGAGATCAGTAAGGTGGCATCTGGATGAGTGTTTACGAGCTGGTAGGAGACGACGCAGAGCTGAGCGCACCGGCGCTGGTCGTCTCGTTCACCGACTGGGTCGATGCGGGCGGTGCCGGCAGCAGGGCCGCCCGGCACATCGGCGCCGACGGCGAGTTGTACGCCCGTTTCGACGGCGACGCGCTGTTCGACTACCGGAGTCACCGGCCCATCCTCGACATCGTCGACGGAACACCCAAGGAGTTCGACTGGCCGGAGATGACGATTCGGCGCCGGCGCTACGGGACGCGCGACCTGCTCGTGCTCACGGGCCCCGAGCCGGACTTCCGTTGGCGCGAGTTTGCGGCAGGCGCGCTCGACGTCGCGCTGCGCGCGGGCGTCGTCGAGCACGTCAGCTTGGGCGCAATCCCCGCGGCCGTTCCCCACACACTTCCGACCCCCGTGATGATGACGGCGTCGACGAAGGAGTTGCTGCAGGAGTCCGACCGCATCCCCGAGGGTCTGTTGCGGGTGCCCGCCGCGGCAGTGAGCCTCGTGGAGTGGACGCTCAGCCAGAGCGGCATCCCGGCCGTCGGTTACTGGGCTCAGGTGCCGCATTACCTTCCGCAATACCCACCCGCCGCCATAGCGTTGATCCGTCGCGTGGAATCGCATCTGGGCATCGCGATCGGCGTGGGCGAGCTCGAGCAGGAAACCGCCGCGCAGCGCACCCAGCTCGACGAGATGTTCTCCACTCGCGGCGACGCGAAGGAGTTCCTCGAGCAACTGGAGCAGCTTGCCGGCCAGCAGGAGATCCCGGGTGCCGACGAGATCGCGGCCGAGGTCGAGAAGTTCCTGCGAGGTTTCACCGGCGAGAGCGGCCCGAACCCGTTGAGCCCCTAGCGAAGGATGCGTCTATGTGCCTAAGGCTCGCGGCCACCTACGTCCGTGCCGGCCTCCGCGAAGGCGTCGCGTGGGTTCACGAGGGAGCCGAGCTGCGCGATGTCGCGCCGGAAGAACAGCCCGA
>DATBND010000407.1:0-3832 GCA_036554505.1 Actinomycetota bacterium
CCCGAGGCCCCAGTCCACCGCCATCGGCACACCCCATACGAGGAGCGCGAGGCCGATGAGGTGGTACCAGCGCCACGCCACGCGGTTCGGGTCGACCGGCATCCGTAGCGGAGCGTGAGCCGCGACCGCGTCGGCCCCGGCGATGACGTTTCCTCCGATGCGGTAGCCGGGCAGCAGGATGCCGGCGGCGGAAGCCTCAGGTTCGGGGGCGATTCCAGGGGCCGGCTCCACGGCCGTCCCGGCGGTCGCCTTGGGGCCGCGGTAGGGGCCGAGGGGAGCTCTCCGAGCGGGAGGAGGTGCCGGCGGGGCGTCGTCGGCCGGCACGAACGCGTCGACCACGCCCTCCGGGCCCTCGGAGATGCCCACGTCGTCGACGAGCGGCATGAAGCACTCCGAGCACGAGAACGCGCTCGAGAGGTTGGTCGCCCCACAGAAGCCACACCTGACCTGGATGTCCATCACAGGAATATCGGCGCCGGGACGCCGGGCTTGATGCGGGGCTCGTACGTATGAGAAGCAAGCCACCCGTGGTCGCGACCGGCAAGAACGCCGGACTGGCGGCTCCGTCGCGCCCAGCGCGCCTCAGCCGCCATTCGAGCATTCGAAGTGGTCAGGCGAACGAGCTTGGCACTCGTGGGGCCCACTCGGGACGACCACGGGAACCCAAGGACACAACCCGGCGACGAAGGGCGGGACCGAACTGCTACGGCGGCTCCGGTCTTCCGAGGTTTCTCCGGCGATTTGTTGCTCCTGGAGCAACAAACGGCCGGAGAAGCTGGAGGAGACATCTCCGAAGTCCGAGGCAGCCCGGCCGGTCCCGGTTCTTTTGGCGTTCCGTGACGCCTGATGTCTCAGACGGGCAAAAGAACCCTCACGGCGCGGCCAGGAGCGGATGCCGAATGCACCAAGATCGGCCGAAGACCGACGGTCGGGATTTGGGCGAGCCGCCCGATCCTTGCCGCCGAGCAAGCTCCGCAGGGGATATGCGTGGCTCCCGCCACGCCTGTCCCTGAGGGCTGTCCGCCGCGAACGGGAACGGGAACGGGTCGGGTGAATCGAGTACGCCAGCCGGCGTCTCAGGCCTCGGCCAGGAACTCCTCTAGCTCCGGGAGGGCCTCGCGGCCGACGCGGGCGATCATGCGCGTCCCGTCGGCCTCGTACCACTCC
Organism: Actinomycetota bacterium; assembly: GCA_036554505.1. Classification (GTDB taxonomy): domain Bacteria; phylum Actinomycetota; class CADDZG01; order CADDZG01; family WHSQ01; genus DATBND01. The sequence goes on from DATBND010000407.1 coordinate 1,168, forward strand.
TTGAGGACGTCTGCGGTCGAGTGGACGCGCGCGACGACGTCGCCGCGGTCGAACGGGATGCGGAGGGCGACCTCGACCTTCAGGCGCGCGAGCTCGGCCTCGATCCGGGCCCTCAGCTCGTCCAACCCCGCGGCGGACGCGGCCGAGACGAGCACGGCCTCGGGGTAGCGGGCGCGCAGCCGCTCGAGGTCGTCGTCGGACAACAGGTCGATCTTGTTGAGCGCGATCAGCATCGGCGTCTCGACCACGCCGAGCTCCGCGAGCACGGCGGTCACCGCCTCGATCTGAGGCACGGCATCGCGGCTCGCGTCGACCATGTGCAGGAGCATCGTCGCCTCGGTGACCTCCTCGAGCGTCGACCGGAACGCCTCGACGAGCTGGTGCGGAAGCTTGCGCACGAACCCGACCGTGTCCGTCAAGAGAACCGCGCGGCCCGGCGACAGCTCGAGGCGCCGAGTGGTCGGATCGAGCGTCGAGAACAACCGGTCCTCTACGAGAACGCGCGCGTCGGTGAAGCGCCGCAAGAGAGTGGACTTGCCGGCGTTCGTGTAGCCGACCAGGGCGACGACGGGGATCCCGGTGCGACCGCGCTGCTTGCGCTTCAGCTGGCGCGTGCGTTCGAGCTCGTCGAGGTCCTTTCGCACCCGTTGGATTCGCCGGAGGATCGCGCGGCGTTCGGCCTCGAGCGCGGTCTCGCCCGGCCCCCGCGTGCCGATGCCTCCACCGAGCCGGGAGAGCACGTCGCCCCAGCCGCGCAGACGCGGTAACCGGTAGTTGAGCTGCGCGAGCTCGACCTGCAGCTTGCCCTCTGCCGAGCGCGCGTGCTGCGCGAAGATGTCGAGGATCAGGCCCGTGCGGTCGATGATCTTCAGGCCGCGCTCGGCGAGCGGGTTGACGCCGGCGATCTCCTCGAGGTTCCGCCCTTGCGCGGGCGTGAGCTCGTCGTCGAACACGACCATGTCGGCGTCGAGCGCGGCCGCGATCTCGACGACCTCGTTCGCCTTGCCCTTTCCGAGATAGGTCGCCGCGTCCGGGCCGTCGCGCTTCTGTAGCACGCGATCGAGCGCGTCGGCTCCCGCGGTATCGGCCAGGGCCTCGAGCTCGTCGAGCGACCACTCCGCGTCCTCGAGGGAGCCCGACCCGAACACGGCTCCGACGAGGATCGCCTTCTCGCGCTCGGGCCGCGTCTCGTAGCCGGTGCGTCTGTCGGTCAGGTGACGACCTTCCTCAGCCGCTCGACGCCTTCCTCGAGCCGATCGTCGGGAAGCGTCAGCGAGAAGCGCACGAAACCCTCTCCCGATGGGCCATAGCCGTTGCCCGGCGCGACGACGATGTCGGCCTCGTCGAGCAAGAACGTGGTGAAGGACTCGCTCGTGTGGCCGTCGGGCACCGGGACCCACACGTAGATCGAGCCCTTGGGCGGGTCGACGACGATGCCCATCGACTTCAGCCCATCGCAGAGGAGGTCGCGCCGGTGCCGGTAGCGGTCGACGCACTCCTCCAGGTAGTCCTGCGGCCCTTCTATCGCCGCGATGCCGGCCCGCTGAAGCGCGTCGAATATGCCCGAGTCGATGTTGGTCTTCAGCCGTTTCATGGCCTCGATCGCGACCGGAGCCCCCGCGACCCACCCGACGCGCCAGCCGGTCATGTTGTAGGTCTTCGAGAGCGAGCCGAACTCGATCGCGCATTCCATCGCCCCGTCGACCTCGAGCACGCTCGGCGCGACGTAGCCGTCGAAGGTGACCTCGGTATACGCCGCGTCGTGAGCGAGCAAGAGGTCGTGCGCCCTGCAGAACGCGACCGCCTCCTCGAAGAACGAGACGTCGACGCACGCGGCCGTGGGGTTGGACGGGTAGTTGAGCCACAGGACGCGCGCGCGTTCCAGCGTCTCGCCGGGGATCGAGCCTAGGTCCGGCACGAAGCCGCGCTCCGCGGTCAGCGGCAACAACACCGCCTCTCCCCCCGCGAGGATGGTCCCGGTCTCGTACACCGGATAACCCGGGTCCGGGATCAGCGCGAAGTCGCCGGGGTCGACGAACGCGACGGGGAGATGGAAGATGCCCTCCTTCGAGCCGACAAGCGGCTGCACCTCGTCGTCGGGATCGAGCGTGACGCCGAACCTGCGCTCGTACCAGCCCGCGATCACCGAGCGGAACTCCGGCATCCCCGTATATGACGGATACCGGTGCGTCGCGGGGTCGCGCGCCGCCTCGGCGAGAGCCTCGACGACGTGGGGCGGACTGGGCAGATCGGGATCGCCGACTCCGAACGAGACGATGTCGGCACCCCGCTGTTTCGCGAGCGCGACCTTCCTGTCGATCTCGGCAAACAGATACGGAGGGAGCTTCTCGATGCGACGTGCGGTTCTCACGCCGGGATGCTCTCCAGGTCGACCTCTCCCTCGAAGCTCTTCCTCGCCGGGCCGGTGAGATAGACCGGCGCGCCGTGCTCGAGCGACCCTGCCCATTCGACGAGCACCTCTCCGCCGGGGAGGGCGACCGTTACGGCCTCCTCGGCCCCGCCGAGCAACCGCGCCGCGACCGCGGCCGCGCACGCCCCGGTCCCGCACGCGAGCGTCTCGCCCGAGCCTCGCTCCCACACGCGCATGCGCACGCGCCCGGGCGACTCGACGACGACGAACTCGACGTTGGTCTTGTTGGGGAAG
>DATBND010000410.1:0-2022 GCA_036554505.1 Actinomycetota bacterium
GCCGGTTCGAATCCGGCCGTCCCGACCACAAGGTGCCGAGACATTGATTAGCGACGCCCTGCCCGCGCCCTCCGAGGTCGTCCACGACCGCGTCCTCACGATCCCCAACGTCCTGTCCGGACTTCGCCTGGCGACCGTTCCCTTCTTCGTCTGGCTGTTCATCGGAGGACACGAGAACGTCGCCGTCATCCTCTATGCCGCGGTCGCATGGACCGACTTCTTCGACGGCTACATCGCGCGCCGCACCGGCTCGGTCTCGAAGCTCGGGCAGCTCTTGGACCCGCTGGCCGATCGGGTGCTCATCGTCGCCCTGGCAGTGGCCCTCGTGGCCCGGGACGCTCTGTCGTTATGGCTCGCGGTCGCCGTCATCGCACGCGACGTGCTGGTTCTCGCCCTCTGGCCGCTGCTCGAGCGCATCGGGATGAAGCGGATACAGGTAAACGACGCGGGTAAGACCGCAACGGCGTGTCTGTTGTTCGGATTGACATGGCTCGCGTGGGGGGAGACGACGTTCGTGGTCCACAGCGCGGGTGACGACGTCGGGCTTCCCTTCATCGTGGCGGGTGCGATCCTCTACTGGATTGCGGGGATCATGTACGCCGTAGAGGCGAGAAAGCGCGTGAGGGAGCTGAAGGTCGTCGAGGAGCGTGACGGTGCCTAGGGACTGGCAAGCGGTGATCATGGCCGGCGGCGAAGGCACGCGCCTGCGTCCTCTCACTAGCAACATGCCGAAGCCGATGTTGCCGGTGGCCAACCGCCCTCTGATGGAGCACACGATCGTCCTCCTGCGGCGTCACGGCTTCACCGACATCGTCGCGACCGTTCAGTTCCTGTCGTCGGTCATAAGGAACTACTTCGACGACGGCTCCGATCTCGGCGTGTCGCTCGCGTACGCAACCGAGGAGGTCCCGCTCGGCACGGCCGGGTCGGTGCTCGGCGCACGCGACCTCCTGACCGGCCGGCTGCTCGTCATCTCCGGCGACGCGCTCACCGACCTCGACCTCGAAGAGGTCGTCGCGTGGCACGACGCCAAGGGCGCCGCCGCGACGCTCGTGCTCAAACGCATGGAGGACCCGCTCGAGTTCGGCATCGTGATGACGCGCGACGACGGACAGATCGAACGGTTCCTCGAGAAACCGACGTGGGGGCAGGTGTTCTCGGACACGATCAACACGGGCATCTACGTGCTCGAGCCCGAGGTCCTCGACCTGATCCCGCCGGACCAGCCCTACGATTTCTCGTCCGAGCTGTTTCCCACGATGCTCGACAAGGGCCTCCCGCTCTTCGGGTTCGTGACCGATTCCTATTGGACCGACGTCGGCAACACCGAGGCTTTTCTCCAAGCGAACCACGACGTCCTCGCCGGCAAGGTCAGGGTGGACATCCCCGGATTCGAGCTGCAGCCCCGCGTGTGGGCGGGGGAGGACGTCGAGATCCATCCCACCGCACGCATCCAGGGCCCTGCGCTGTTGGGCGACAACGTGCGCGTCGGCGCGGGCGCAAGCGTTGCCGGCCATTCGGTCGTCGGCTCCAACGCGCTGATCGGTGACGACGCGCGCGTCCTCGGGGGAGTGGTCCTGGACCGCGCTCACGTCGGCAACTACGCGCAGGTAAGGGGCGGGGTCCTCGGTCGCGGCGCGGTGCTTCACAAGGGATCGACGCTCGAGGAGGGTGCCGTCGCGGGCGACGACGTGGTCGTCGGCAGCGGCGCGATCGTCAGGCCGCGCGTGAGGATCTTTCCGTCGCGCAGCGTGGACTCCGGAGCCATCGTCACCGCGAGCGTCGTGCGCGAGCGGCGTGCGACGCGCAGCCTCTTCGGCGCACGCGGCGTGTCGGGCCTCGTGAACGTCGGCGTGACCCCGCTGGTGGCGGTGCGACTCGGAATGGCCTACGGATCCACGCTCAAGCGGGGGAGCGTCGTGGTGACGGGACGCGACGCGAGCCGCGCCGCCCGCACCATGAAGCGCGCCATCATCTCCGGGCTCAACTCGTCCGGCGTCAACTGTCACGACCTCGAGCTGG
>DATBND010000004.1:0-1717 GCA_036554505.1 Actinomycetota bacterium
GAGGGCCAGGCGCGGGCGATCCTCGACGACGCCGGCGGGGGAGTGCCGGTGCCGCCCGAGGACCCGGCGGCGGTGGCCGCCGCGCTGAAGGAGCTGCACGGGAACCCCGCGCGCCGCGAGGAATTGGGGCAAAACGGGCGAAAGTACATGGTCGACCACCTGTCGCGACGGGCTACGGCCGAGCGCTACGTCGAGATCCTCCGTTTGACGCGCGAGTGAATCCATGGCAAAAAAAGGATGAACACGGTGGATTGGTAAATGCAGGGATTGTAGGGTGGGTTTTCGCGGAGGGACCTGCAGGGGCAACTCGAAGGGGCAATCGTGCTTGAGTCGCAAACGGACCAATTGGAGCAAATCGAATTCGACGTGGGCGTCGCGGAGCAGCCGCGCGTCGTCCGTCTCGATCCCCCGAAGGTCGTGGAGGTCGCGCGCGCCTCGGCGCTCCAGCGTGGCGCGAAGCGCGCTCTCGACGTGGTTCTCAGCTCCGTCATGCTTCTCGTCGCGCTGCCGGTGTTCGGGCTCATCGCCGTCGCGATCAAGCTCGACGACCGCGGCCCGGTCTTCTACCTCCAGGAGCGTTGGGGATTCCGCGGGCGCCGCTTTCGCGTGTTCAAGTTCCGTTCGATGGTTCCGGACGCGGGCACTCGTCAGGCGCGCGAGGACGACGAGCGTGTGACGCGCATCGGCAAGTTCCTCCGGCGCACCGGCCTGGACGAGCTCCCGCAGCTCCTCAACATCTGGCGCGGCGAGATGAGCTTCGTCGGTCCGCGTGCTCTCGCGGTGAACGAGATCCTTCTCGACGGGCCCGAGGGCTACCTGAACTACGAGCACGTTCCCGGGTTCTGGGAGCGCATGGCCGTCCGGCCGGGCCTCACCGGGCAGGCGACCATCTACTTGCCGAAGGACGCCGACCCGGCGCTCAAGTTCGCGCAGGACGTGGAGTATGTCGCCAAGCAGTCGATCTGGACTGACATCAGCCTCATCGTCGTGTCGTTCTGGATCAGCTTCCGCGGCAAATGGGAGACGCGTTCCACGAAACTCTAGAGCCCGGGTGAATCCGAGCCACCGATCCACCGATACCATCGAGAAGCGATCGGACGCCGGATAAGGCGTGACCGGGCCGAGCAACCGCTGCGTCCACTTCTCGGACGCGCCCGGTGGGATCGACGACGTGCAGGAGAGGATCGTGAAGACGACCGACTCGGTAGCGATCATTGGGGCTTCGGCGGCGGGCTTGACGACCGCGCGGCTCCTTGCCGAGCGCGGCCGCCCCGTCACGGTCTACGAGCGAAGCCCCAGCCTCGACGTGGCAGAGCGCTCCCTCATCGTCACCAGCCGGATGCGCGACATCATGGGCGCCCGCACTGAGGGGGCGGTTGCGAGCGAGGTGCGCCGCTTCGAGCTGTTCACCGACGGCCGGAGCGCGTCCGTCGACCTCCGCCGGCCGGATCTCATCGTGCGCCGGCACCTCCTCATCCCGGAGCTGGCGCGCCAGGCAGTCGCGGCGGGCGCGCGCCTCGAGCTCGGCGCGCAGCGCCTTCACCTCGTCCGTGCGCGTCTCGAGCTCGGGCCGCAGCTCAGCGACCTCCCTCATGCGCGCCTCCGCGGCCGCGGCCTTCGAACGGAGCTCCTCGACCTCGGTCGCACGCGACGTCGCCGCGCGCTGCGCGGCCTCGAGCTCCGCGGTGCGCTGGTCGACCGTATTCCGCAGGTGCTG
>DATBND010000083.1:0-2339 GCA_036554505.1 Actinomycetota bacterium
TGGCGAAATACGTAGTGTGTTCCGGAGGCGCCGGGAGGTTTCCGACCTCATCGATATGCAATCGGAACAGGTTCAATACGTACTCGTCGTAAAGGCTCTTCCCCTTGTTTCGGATGAACTGCATGTACAGCCATCCTGGAAGCGTCGCGAGGATGGCTGCGCCGAGAAGCTTGAGGATGAAGCGCCGAGTGTCGTCCGCTAGAAGAACGGCAGGGAGGAGGACGACGACGATCACGCCGAAGAGAAGGGCCCACAGAGCCAAGCGCCGCGCGCGGTCCCTGACGCGCGGGAACCGCGCTTTGTGCGGTGCCCCGGACGCGGCGCGCGACCGACTCGGGACGCTGGCCCCATAGGAAGAAGTCGAGGACCGCGACATGCGACACACCCCCACGCAACCGTTCGCCCAGCCGAGAACTCAGGAAAATCCTACCGCTTCGGGCCGGCCCCCCGTTCATGGCCGATGGGCCCAAGCCGGGGCCGCGTTGGCGAGCACGACGATCCCGTGCGCCGGGCGGCTGTGGAACGGTTCCGGGGCTCCGCTCGTCCGTTGAGGTGACTGATCGCCCACGGAAGGGAATGGGACCACCATGAGAGCACTTCGCATGGCCGCGCTCGGCGCGCTACTCGCTGCAACGCTGATCCCTTCAGCGAAGGCCGCCCAGGCTCAATGCAACAACAAGCGCGCGACCATCGTCGGCACTGACGGGGCCGACCGTCTCAAGGGCACCAGCGGGACAGACGTCATCGCCGCCCACGGTGGCGACGATTTCGTGAGGGGCCTCAATGGCGAGGACTTCATCTGCGGGGGCCTCGGCGACGACGTCCTCAAGGGCGGGTCCGGTCAGGACCACCTGACGGGCAACAAGGGCAAGGACCGGCTCGACGGGGGTTACGACGACGACAACCTCAACGGCACCGGCGGCGACGACACGCTCCTCGGAAGCTGGGACTGCGACGAGCTGAAGGGCGGTTCGGGCCGCGACCATCTCGACAGCGGCGGCGTCAAGAACACGCGCTGCTTCGGTGACATCCTCACGGGTGGCGCGGGAGTCGACACCTTCGACATGGGCGCGGGCGGCGGCAGCATCTTCGCCGGTCCGGGCAGCGAGGTCATCCGAGGGAGCAAGACGCTCGACAACATCGACGCCGGGTCCGGCGACGACCGCGTCCTCGCCGGCGGCGGCCCGGACACGATCCGGGGTCAATTCGGCGACGACTACCTCGACGGAGGTCCCGGCAACGACCAGATCTTCGGCAATCGCGGCACCGACACGTGCCGCAACGGCGACACGCACACCTGCGAACGCTAGCGGCCGAGCAGCTTCTTGAACCCGTCCTCGTCGAGGATCGTCGTGCCCAGCTCTTGCGCCTTGTTGAACTTCGTCGCGCCCGGGCTCTCACCGGCGACGACGTAGTCGGTCTTCTTCGACACGCTCCCGACGACCTTGCCTCCGAGGTCCTCGATCGCACTCTCGGCCTGGGACCGGCTGAAGTCGGCGAGGGTCCCGGTGACGACGAAATTCTTGCCCTCCAGTGGACCGCCCTTCTTGCGCATCTCGGCCTTCGGATCAACGCCCGCGGCGCGAAGGCGCTCGATCACCGCGCGGTTGCGCTCGTCGGCGAAGAAGTCCGCGATCGCCTGCGCGACGATCGGACCGATCCCGTCGAGCGCCTCCAGGTCCTCAGCGGACATGCCGAGCAAGCTCTCGATCGAGCCCACCTCACCGGCGAGGTAGTGCGCGGTCGTGGCCCCGACGTGAGGGATGCCGAGCGCGGTTAGGAGGTTCCCGAGCGGACGCTTCTTCGAGCCCTCGATCGCCGCGAACAAGTTGCGGATCGAGATCTCGCCCCATCCTTCGAGCTCCGCGATCTTCTCGGGGTCGAGTCGTTCGTAGATGTCGGCGATGTCCTCGAGCCATCCCTGCTCGATGAACTGGATGATCGTCTTGTAGCCGAGTCCCTCGATGTCCATCGCACCGCGGCTCGCGAAGTGGAACAGACGCTCCCTCCGTTGCGCGGGGCATCCGTAGATGTTGGGGCAGAAGGTCGCCGACTCGCCCTCGCGCCGCACGAGCTCCGTGTCGCACGCGGGGCACTTCTTAGGCATCTTCCACCGGCGCGTGCCCTTCGGGGGCCGCTTCGAGACGACAGGGCCGACCACCTCCGGGATCACGTCCCCCGCCCGACGAACGACCACGGTGTCCTTCGGGCGCACGTCCTTGCGCGCGACCTCGTCCTCGTTGTGAAGCGTCGCCGTCGTGATCGTCACGCCGCCGACGAAGACGGGCTCGAGGCTGGCGAACGGCGTGACGACGCCGGTCCGGCCCACCGACGCGAAG
>DATBND010000094.1:0-5490 GCA_036554505.1 Actinomycetota bacterium
CGGGCGCGCGGCTGCGAGACGATCGCGGGGTCCCTGGCGGGCGCGGCTTCGAGACGATCGCGGGGGTGGCTGGCGGGGGGTGGCCTCCGGGGTGACTGGCGAGCGCGATGCCGGTGCCCTATGTCCGTACACCGGTAGGCCGCCGTCGACGGGGCCCCGGTAGTACTGTGACGGCGCAGGCACTCGAGGCACGCGTCCGCCCCGCGTGGTGGAGGCGACGTCATGGATCTGTCTCGGCAGGGCCCCGCCCTTATCGTGGTCGGAGTCGTTTCCCTGCTGGCGACGTGGGCGTTGTCGAGGCGGCTGTCACGGCCCCCCAAAGCCCGACGAGACGCCGGCGCTCCCACTGAGCCCGACGACGATCCGAGCTGGCTGCCCACCCTCTACTCGCTCGGCGCCGGGCTCATTCTCATCGGAATCGTCGTCTGGGCCACGGAGTAGGCCTCGCTCCGAGTCCACTGCTGGGCTCGAAAGGATCTCGTCCGCCGCAGGTGTCGGCGCTGCCGATGGCGAACAAAGCGAGCGGGGATGCAGAAGGCGGGCGGATCAGTGGTGGTTCGAAAGGCCCCTCTGTCATCGGCGCCCCATGGGTTGATGCCGGTCGGAGGGGAGGCCACTTGAAAACAGCTCATCGCACGATCAGCGTCTGTGCCTGCGCAATAGCGCTCGCGCTTACAGGGTCCGCGTGTACGCCCGGAGCAACACAGGGTGGCACCGGGCCGGGCTCCGAGTACGAGTACGACACGTTCGCGATCAGCGGGGTGACTACGTATCCCTACGGTGACACCTACACGGCGCCCGCGCGCCTTACGTCGGAGGCCAGCATCCTCATCGACTACACCGATGCCCCTATCCGAATCACCTACTCGGTGAAGAGTTACACCATCGGCACCGGGGCCAGCAGCTACTACACGACCCACGACCTTGGGCAAACGCCGTTTCTGGACACCGGCGACAACTACCAGCATCGCGGCGACTACCTGACCTACGACGAACAAGGTGAGTTCGACATGAGAGGTCGCGGGATCTCGTGTCAATACCGCGACGGCGAACCGTGCACAATCGATCGCAACGAGCCCGAGACGTTCAAGTTCACAATCATCGAGGGCTTCGCCGAGCAGTTGGATCGTCTTCGCAACGTGCGAGTCGACGAGCGGTGAGACGTCGCATGGCTCTCCTGACGGCGGCGGTCCTCGCCTTCACGGGCTGCTCGAGCGTCTCTCCGGTTCTACAGAGTCAGCCATCGCTCCCGGCCAGCGAGCACATCGCGTCCGAACGCGACGCGGCCGACAAGAGCAGATCACGGCCGAACCGCCGCCCCGCGGACGCACGGCGCTCGTCGGCCGGCTCGGACCGCGATGCCGCTCCAGGCGACCGGGCCCCTAATGCCGGCATCGAGAGAGCCACGGAGTGGGAGGGGATCTACGCTCTAGGCGGCAACGTCGACTACTCGCCGTCTCTGCCGTGGTCGGATTACGACCTCCCCGACAGGATGGACGTCCAGTTCACGGGCCGGCGGAGTCTGCTCTTCTACGCCGAGACCGAGCCGGAGCCCGGGCTGTGGTACGGCGTGGGAATGATCCTCGAGCTGGCCACAAGGCAGGGCGACGCCATCAAGAGGCTCTCCTTGATCGCCCCGAATCAAGGGGGCGGAACCGTAACGTTCGGGTTCGTCCTGGAGAACGACGTCGAGTGGCTCTCGTTGCAACCCGGCGAGACCTCGGCGGCGCAGACAAAGGACCGCACCTACGTTCTCTCCATCACCCGGACCGACGAGGCCGAGTGGATGATGGCCGTGTCGCCGAACGGCGACGCGGAGCCAGACCCATGGTTCGACAGGGGCTTCGTCAACATCAAGGCATCTTCGCCGCGCCCACCCTGGAACCATCTCACGATCGATTTCGAGACATCGAACAGTCAGAGCTCGTCGTCCGGACACCTCGAGCTCCAACGACAGGTCCGCTGATCACCGTTCCGATCAAGGAGGTTCGACAATGAAGATCCACCGCGGACTCATCGCATTGCTCGCTGCGACGACCATCGTCGTGGCGATCCCTTCCTCGGCTAGCGCAGTGACCTTGCCGGAGAACACCGAGCTGGATCTGTCGGCCTCTCCTGCACCCGTCGGCACCGTCGTGGGGGGCCAGACCCTCCTGGCACTGACCTCTGCTCAGGGACGATCGTCCGTCCAGGCGCTGCCCGTTCAATGCAGCCTCGACAACGACGGATCCTTCGCCGGAAATCGCACGGGAGGGCAGCTATCGGGCACGTTCCAGTACGTCGCCGTCTCGGTATGTGACAACGTCATGGTCGAGCTGGACGTCTATGCGGAGCTCGTAAAGGACGGCGCGCGCAAGGACGACTCGGGCCACAACAGCTGTATCGACTGCGCGACGGTGTCCACCGGGGGGAACGACTCGCACAACTGCTCCGCCTGTAGCGGTGTGTGGAGGATTCAGAGCACCCACGTCTTCACATTCCCCGCCGCGTTCGCGCTGGTCGAGTACGACGCCGGTCGGTGCAGCATGGCGAGTGCGGTGCAGGTGACTTGTGTCGTAAAGAGCAACAAGGTCCGGCTCTAGCCGACGGCCGGCCGATCCGGTGACGAGAGCAAGGTGGCAGAGATGACGACCGATCGCGCACGCAGGTTCAAACGGTCGCTCGCCGCGGTGGCGGGGGTGTTGCTTCTCGTCCCCGGCGCGTCCCCCGCGCAGGGAAGGGACGACCGTCCCGAATTCTGCGACCCTGAATTCACGTTCGCCTACGACGTCGACGAGGCCACCGTCAGATTCGAGCTCCCCGCGGCGTGCGTCGAACAGAAGGGTCTCGGGCGGGTCATCGTCAGAACCTCGTTGGAGCGGTGCGAGTCGGAGTGCGGGGTCGTCATCGAAAAGAAGATCGCGTGCGCGCCCCGAGGAGCCTGCACGCGCGTCTTTCGTTACGGTCACGAGCCCGTGGAGCGCGCGCGATACACCGCGAGGATGAGCTATCGCAGCAGGGGGGGACGTTCGGTCGTCGCAGGCATGTCCACTCGCGCCGCGACCTGTAACTCGATCGTCGAGGTTGCCTTGTGTGACTAACGGACGCGGGAGCCGTCGACGAGCCTGCGGTCGCCTAGCGGCTCGTCGAGATCGACTTCCGTGACGACGCGCTCCGCCAGCTCGATACACGTCTCGGCCTCCGGACGTGACCCCGCGAACAGCGTTACCACGACGACCTTCTCCTTGTAGTCGACGTCGACGTGATCGAGGCCGTAGCACTCCTCCACGCCCGAGTACCACGTCAGTCGCACGGACCGGCCTCCGCGCGCCGGGGTCGCGCGCTCCCACGCGCTCGGTATGACGCGGACGAGGCCCGGCTCGGGCTGGACGACCCGCGGCGAGCCGTTCCCGGGCGCTCCGGGCGCGGGCGCTGCCGTGACGGGCTCGTCAGGTGAGGACGCGTCCACTCCGTCGCCGCCGCATCCGGCGAGCATCAGGACGAGGGCAAGGGCGCCGAGTCGCGACTTCATGCCCCTTCGACTCGCCGCCCGGTCCCGTTTGTTCCGCGGCCGAGGCGCCGCGTTACTTCGTGAGCTGGCCTCGGATCTCGCCGTTCGGGAAGGTCGACGTGTGGACGTTCACGTAATAGCCGGTGGGATTCTGAATGATGTCCTTGATCAGCGTCCTGTCGATCCCGCTCTGGCAGAAGTTCGTGATCGTGAACGAGGTGGAGGTCGGTGCGGGCGCTCCACCGCTGCCGAACAGGTGGATGACCACACTGCCGTTCTCGGTCGAGAGGCCCTTGTGGATGTGGGCCATGGTGGGGTTCGCCGTCAGATTCGAGACGGTCATGTCGTAGCACACGGTTCCCTGTCCGGGGTTGAGCCGCACCGTGAACGTGCCGGTCGCCGTACTCGAGGTGTCCGGGTTCTCGTTGACCCCATTCATCGTCGCCGACAGCTGGCGGCCCCCGCCGAACGCCGTCCCTCCAAAAGCGGCCACCGCGACTAGCGTGAGCGCAACGACAATTCCCAGAGAAGCACGTCTGCGCATGCGATCCACCTCCACATCGATTCCCGCGAATGCTGCGAACGACAGTGATACGAAGGACAGCATCCAAAGGATTTGCTCGATCCGCTGCCCCGCTGGAAATATATCCCTACCCTCGGTGGAGGTCTATCCCTTTGCGTCGGCCCAGGTCGCCCCGAACGACAGGTCGACCTCGAGAGGGACCCGCATGTCGCAGACCCCCGTCATCTCGCGCTCGACGACCTTCGCGGCGACGTCCTTCTCGCCCTCCGGGACCTCGAAGACGAGCTCGTCGTGGACGGTCAGGATCATCCGGGTCTCGAGGCTCTCGTCCTCGAACGCGCGGTCCACGTTGATCATCGCGAGCTTCATGATGTCGGCCGCCGAGCCCTGAATCGGAGCGTTCAGCGCCTGCCGTTCGCCGATCGCGCGCACGCGCGGGTTGCCGCTGCCGAGCTCCGGCAGGTAGCGGCGCCGGCCGAACATCGTCGTGGTGAAGCCGTCGGCGTGCGCCTGGGTCACGACACGGTCGAGGAAGTCGGCCACTCCGCCGAATTGCTCGAAGTAGGTGTCCATGATCTCGCGCGCTTCGGTGACCGGGACGTTGAGCCGCTCGGCGAGACCCGAGGCCCCCATCCCGTACGCGAGCCCGTAGTTCACCATCTTCGCGACGCTGCGGTGCTTGGTCTTCAGCTCGTTCGGATCGAGGTGGTAGATGCGGGCCGCGGTCGCGCTGTGCACGTCCTCGTCGTTCTCGAACACCTCGATGAGAATCGGGTCCTCCGACAGGTGCGCCATCACCCGAAGCTCGATCTGCGAGTAGTCCACCGACATCAAGAGGCGGCCCTTGTCCGGGATGAACGCCCGCCGGATCTGTCGTCCGAGGTCGGTTCGTATCGGGATGTTCATCAGGTTCGGGTTCGTGCTCGACAGGCGGCCCGTCGCCGCGACCGTCTGGTCGTACGTCGTGTGGACACGATCGTCGGCGGGGTCGACCAATGGCGGGAGCGCGTCGACGTAAGTGTTCTTGAGCTTCGTCAGCTCGCGGTATTCGAGGAGCTTGGGGACGAACGGATGCTTGTCGACGAGCTGCTGCAACGCGCGGGCGTCGGTCGACAGGCCGCTCTTTGTCCGGCGCGTCGTCTTGAGCCCTAGCTTGTCGTAGAGAAGCACACGCAACTGCGTAGGGGATCCGAGGTTGATGCGCTCGCCGGCGAGCTCGTAGCACTCCTCTTCCAGTGTGTCGATGCGCTCGCCGAGGTCGGTCGCCATCTTCCCCAGATACCGAAGATCGATCTTGACGCCTATCTGCTCCATGCCGGCGAGCACGGAGATCAATGGATGCTCGACCGTCTTGTAGAGCTCGAGCATGCCCAGGCGCTGGAGCTCGGGCTCGATCGCGGACGCGAACTCGGCTATCGCCAGAGCGCGCAGCGACGCCTCCTGGGCGGCGAGCTCGTCGTCCTCCTCGACCGTGAGC
>DATBND010000122.1:0-1549 GCA_036554505.1 Actinomycetota bacterium
CGCTCGAGTACCCGGTCATCCGTCACATGAACAACCTCGAGTCGGTCCTGACCTACGAGGGCACGAGCGAGATCCACACGCTGATCCTGGGAGAGGCCGTGACCGGGCTGCGCGCGTACACGTGATGGCTCCGTTCACCGGATCGTCGGCGTTCACCGACGACTGGAAGCACTTCGACTTCGGCGTGCAGGACGGCGTGGGCACCATCACCTTCCGTCGGCCCGAACGGCTCAATGCGCTGACGTTCGAGGTCTACGCCGACCTCCGGGACCTCCTCGAGCAACTCCCCCGCCGGCCCGAGGTGCGCGTGCTCGTGGTGACCGGGAGCGGACGCGGCTTCTGCTCGGGTGGAGACGTCCACGAGATCATCGGCGAGCTCCTGAAGAGCGACTCGGCCCGCCTCCTGGACTTCACGCGCATGACCGGGGCGGTCGTACGCCACATGCGCGAATGTCCGATACCAATAGTTGCCGCGATCAACGGCATCGCCGCGGGCGCCGGCGCGGTCATAGCCCTTGCCGCCGACTTCCGGATACTCGCACGCTCGGCGTCGCTGGCGTTCTTGTTCACGAAGGTGGGGCTCGCCGGGGCGGACATGGGATCCGCGTACTTGCTCCCCCGCTTGGTCGGCCTCTCCAAGGCCACGGAGCTACTGCTCCTCGGGGACACCATCGACGCCGAGGCCGCCGCGAGCCTCGGGCTCAGTTATCGCGTGGTCGGCGACGACGAGCTCGAGGGCGCGACGGCCGAGCTCGCCGCGCGGCTCGCGGCCGGACCCGCACTCGCCTACGCCAGCACCAAGGCCCTCATCACGCGCGAGCTCGACCTCGACCTTCCCGGGGCCCTAGAGCTCGAGGCGATGGCCCAGGCGCTCTTGATGACGAGCGCCGACCACGCCGAGTTCTACGCCGCGTTCACGGAAGGCCGCGACCCGAAGTGGACCGGACGGTGACGTCGCCGCACGAGCTCCGCAATCCCGACTCGCTCGCGCGGCCGGTCGGCTTCTCGCATGCGGTCGTGGCCGCGCCGGGCAGGGCCGTCTACCTCGGTGGGCAGACCGCGCACGATCGCGACGGACGGGTCGTGGGATCGTCGATCGTCGAACAATTCGACCGCGCGGCGGGCAACGTCGTCACCGCCCTGGCGTCCGCAGGCGCGCGGCCCGAGCACCTCGTGTCGATGATCGTGTACGTGACCGACGTCGGCGAGTACCGCGCGGCTCTGCGTGAGCTCGGCGCCGCATACAGAGCGCACTTCGGCCGCCACTACCCGGCGCTCGCGCTCTTCGAGGTGACGGCGCTGATGGACCCAGACGCGCGCGTCGAGCTCGTCTGCACGGCGGTCGTGCCGGACTAGCGGTAGAGCTCGCGCGCGATGATCTCTCGCTGAATCTCGGAGGTTCCCTCGTAGATGCGGGTCGCACGCACGTCCCGGTAGAGGTGCTCCAACAGGTGGCCGCGTTCTAGGCCCGTCGCACCGTGGATCTGGAGCGCCGTGTCGACGACGAACTGCGCGGTCTCGGTCGCATAGAGCTTGGCGATGGCCGACG
>DATBND010000187.1:0-3224 GCA_036554505.1 Actinomycetota bacterium
GCCCAGATATCGGCGTCCTTCTTTATCGCCTTCTCGTATGGGAGGCCCAAGCTGAGCCTCAAGGCCGGCGTGTTCTTCGGATAGCCGGGGATGTACTTCCATGGAGGCTTCCCCGCGAGCGACGTGTCGTCCCGGAACGCCGGGCTGTACGGGTTGATCCCGGTGTCGATCAGGGCGACCACCGAAGTCGAGGGTGGAAGGACTTCGATGATGTTGACGACCTTTATACGAGCCCGGGCGCCGGCGACCGGCGACGCGCCGACGACCAGCGCGGCGATGACGACGAGGGTGCCGAAGGCGCGCACGATCCGCATGCCGGGAGATTCGACGTGCCGCCCGGCCCTACCTGCCGTACAGGACTGTTGTGCGGTCGTGGACGAATAGCGACCATCCGTGCACAAAAGTCGTTGAGTTCGGCGGCCTAGGCCGGGTGGCGAGCGGCTAGGCGCGCTCGGTCGAGGAGGTGGCGGCCGAGCACTCGTCCGAGTCGGTGGCCATGAACGGCGTCGCCTTCGCGCGATAGCTGCCCGGGGCGTTCGGCAGGTGGACGTCGTAGCGACCCTTGCGATTCGTGCGGGTCGTCTCCACCGTCGTCCACCTGCCGCCCCTCTTTCGCTGCACCGACACGGGCGCCCTCGCCCGGCACCTCTCGAATCCGTCCTTGGCGGTGGCGCGGCCGCGCGCGTCGATGTCGCCCGACAAGTCGAGCGTGATCGTGCGCGCATGTTGTTTGACAGATGGGCCGGGCTGATCATCCGCAGCGTTCGGTACCGGTGTCGGCGTTGCGCTCTCGAAGTCCGCAGCGCTGTCGTTCGTGTCGTCGCCCTCATCGAGCTTGGGGGTCTCGCCCCCGGCTGTCTTGCGCGTCATCGATTGGCCGGGGACCAAACCCGTCGTCTGGTTGAACGGCGTGCCGGTCGCGTTCCCGCCCTGGTCGGACGCTCCCGCCGAATAAGAGCCCCACGACACGCAATCGATCATGAGGGCCGGTTCCCAGCACACCTTTCCTCCCTGCGCGCCTATCACCGGCGTCATCTCGAGATCCGCCTGGACACCGAACGCGTCCTCGGCCTCGGGCGTCGCGATCAGCACGTACGCCTGATCGGTGCCGTTCGGGACGTTGCCCGTGAACGTGAACGTGGCCTGCTGCACTCCCGCCGCGTCGTAGACGACGACGGAATGCGTCGCAACCTGGTTCTGGCCACCCGAGTACATCTGCAGCTCGATGAACTGCGCGTCCGGCGCCGCAGCGGTCCCGGCGAACACCTCGGTGATCATGATGAAGTGAAACGACGCCCGCGCTGCCGTGGGCCAGAGAGCGGCTCCGGCGATCAGCGACGCCGCCAGCGCGACCAGGCTCGCCCTTCTCATACGACTATGTACGACGCGACGCGGCGCCCGGATTGCGGCGGTCGAACGAGTAAGGTTCCTCGGTCGGTCGGGCGCGGGAAAGGACCTGAATGGACGCGGAGTACTCGGAGCTAGACGCCACCGCGCTCGCCGAGCTGGTCCGCTCCGGCGCGGCCTCCCCGGAGGAGCTCGTGGACGAGGCGATCGCTCGCATCGAGAAGCTCAATCCGCAGTTGAACGCGGTCATTCACGCGCGCTTCGACAAGGCTCGGACCGAGGCGTCGTCCGTTCCCGACGGGCCCTTCAAGGGGGTCCCGATGGTCATCAAGGACCTCGACGGGTACTCGGCCGGCGATCCATTCCACGGCGGGATGAAGTTCTTGAAGGAGCTCGGCTGGACGTCCGACCACGACTCGTACCTGTTCACGAAGCTGCGCGCCGCCGGGTTCCTCTTCGTCGGCAAGACGAGCTGCCCCGAGCTCGGCCTCATCCCCTCGACGGAGCCCGAGGCGTACGGACCGACGCGCAACCCGTGGAACCTCGAGCGCTCGCCCGGCGGATCGAGCGGCGGGACTGCGGCAGCGGTCGCGTCACGCATGGTGCCGCTAGGTCACGGCGGCGACGGGGGTGGGTCGATTCGGATCCCGTCGTCCGCATGCGGTCTCGTCGGGCTGAAAGCCTCGCGTGGGCGCATCTCGCTCGGGCCGGACAAGGCTGAGTCGTGGAGCGGGCTGGTGATCTACGGCGGCCTGACGCGCACCGTTCGCGACGCGGCGGGCTTCCTCGACGTCGTCTCGGGCCCGATGCCGGGCGATCCGTACGCCGCGCCCACGCCGGCTCGCCCTTTCTTGGACGAGGTCGGAGCCGACCCCGGCAGACTCCGGATCGGGTGGAGCACGGACGCTCCGGGCGGCCTTGCCCAAACGGATCCGCAGTGCGTCGCCTCGGTGGAACACGCTCTCTCGCTGCTGGAGTCGATCGGTCACACGGTCGAAGATGCGCGCCCCGATGACGTCGCCGACGACGAGGTCACCCAACACGCAATCAACATCATCTCGGCGAACATCGCGCGCGCCCTCGACGACTGGAGCGAGAAGACCGGCAAGAGGATCGGTCCCGACGACGTCGAGCTCCACACGTGGACCTTCGCCGAGTTCGCCAAGAGCGTGACCGCGACTCAGTACCTCGCCTCGCTCGAGGCGCTGCAGAACGCCACGCGGGCGTCCGCGACGTGGTGGTCGGACTACGACATCCTCGTCACGCCCACCCTGCCGGAGCCGCCGTGGACATTCGGCTCGTTCACTTCGACGCCGGAGAACCCACTGCAAGGAACCATGCGCTCGGGTCAGATCGTGCCGTTCGTCGCACCGCTGAACATCTCGGGACAGCCGGGTGTCTCACTACCGCTGTATTGGAGCGACGACGAGTTGCCCATCGGCGTGCAGCTCGTTGCTGCGTATGGGCGGGAGGATCTCCTCATCCGAGTCGCGAGCCAGTTGGAGGAGGCTCAGCCCTGGTCGGATCGCAGACCTCCGGTTTCGTAACGCCGCGTCCCCTGCGCGAGGGCGACACCATCGCGATCGTCTCACCCTCGTACCCCGCGGTGGGCGAGTTCCCGCATCGAGCCGAGCGTGGATGCGCGTACCTCGAGTCGATCGGTCTCCGGCCTCGGTTGATGCCCAACGCGGCGCTCGTAGACGGCTGGGTGGCCGGGCCCCCCGAGGCGCGCGTCGAGGACATCCATGCTGCCTTCGCCGACGACTCGATCGCGGGCATCCTTTGCGGCATCGGCGGCAACCACTCGAACCAGCTCCTGCCGCTGCTCGACTACGAGCTTATCGGCGCGCATCCGAAGCTCTTCCAGGGCTACTCGG
>DATBND010000234.1:0-1639 GCA_036554505.1 Actinomycetota bacterium
AGCGCGGCTAAGACGACACTCGCCCGCTTCGGCGCGCTTACCTACATACTGGAAAAGCCGCTGAACCCCCTGGCAAGTCGGGCGAAACCGGTGCTTACTGACCATGGGATGGCGGACCAGCGCGAGCACCTCGCTCTTCGACGCATCGACTCCCCTCGTCGGGACCGGGACGGCGCGCGTCGCCCGAGGTGGCGTCGATGACGGCCGCGCGCGTCCCCGAGCGCTGGACCCTCGAATGGTGGGGGCCGCGCCTCAAGATCGCTCTATGCGTGACGTTGGTCTTGATCCCGATAGGTCTGTTCCTCCTCGGGGCGACCATGGACGCGCGGCCCAGCCCCTGTACCGATCAGCAACCGCATCGGGAGCTGACCGAGGAGGTAGAGGAGCCCGCGACGCTGAACATGAGAAAGGGTCAGATGACCGTGATCTCGTTCGGCCGCGACCTGGACACGAAGCGCCTCACCGTGCCGCTCGAGGTCGTGAGCGGCGAGCTCGCGGATCGAACCAATCCCCTCATGCGGGTCATCGCCGAGTTCCAACGCAGCGGCGAGGACGACGGCGCCCAGCTCAGTCCGAAGAGGATCTTCGTGACGGCAAAGGGCCGGGGAAACCTCGTGCGCGTCAGGGTGTGCGTCGAACGCGGCGACCTCGTCTCGGGAAGCGGAGGCGAGGCCGTGCCGGCTCCCGACCCCGGCACCTACGAGGGATCGGTGTCGTTCGTGGACAAGAGGGTCGAGCCGTTCACGCTCCCGCTGACGATCAAGCTCGCGTATCCGCGGTGGCCCAACGTCGCGCTGCTCCTCTACGGCGTGATCCTCGCCGGGTCCTTCTACGTGTGGGTGTTGCGGCGGGAGAGCACGGACGAGGTGGTCCTCTCGGCCAACGGATTCCGCGAGTTCTTCCGTTGGTGCGCGAAATGGAACGGTCTGTTCGCCGTCGTCGGAGGCTCTGCCGCGGCGATCACGGCCTTCGGGGCGACGTACTTGTCGAGCCCGGACTGGGGCTCGGGCGTGATGCAGGCCTTGAGCTTGATCGGGGCGATGTTCACCGCGTTCGTCACCGCGGCGTCGGCCCTAGCGAAGAAGTCGGTCGAGCGGGAGACCGAGACCGTGACTGAGGACGCGACCGAGGACGCGACCGATCCGGCGGCCTACGGGAGGTAGTTCATCGGGTTCTGCGGCGACCCGTTGACCCGGACCTCGAAGTGGAGGTGCGGGCCGGTGCTGTAGCCGGTGGAGCCGACGGTGCCGATCACGTCGCCCTGGCTCACGCGCTGACCGACGCTCACGCCGATGCTGGTCTGGTGGCCGTAGAGGGTGGCGATCCCACCTCCGTGGTCGATGACCGTCCCGTTCCCGTAGCCGCCCATGCTGCCGGCTTCGATCACGACGCCCGACTTGGCGGCGATTATCGGCTGGCCGGTGTAGCCGCTGATGTCGATCCCTGCGTGGAGGCGGCCCCAGCGGTAGCCGTAGCCGGAGGTGACCGGCCCGTTCAACGGCCAGATGAATCCCTGGCTGGACTTGCCGAGGCTCGTCACCGAACGCTGCGCCTGCGCAGCGATGATCCGACGTCGGAGACCATCGGCCTTCGCGGTGAGGTCGTGCTCGTGATCGTGCGCGTCGGCGAGCCTGCCGTT
>DATBND010000243.1:0-14254 GCA_036554505.1 Actinomycetota bacterium
ACGAGGTTCGCCCGGCCCTCTCCCCCGGTCCCCAGCACGATCACCGACGTCCCCAACCGGCCCTTGAGCGATTGCGCGAGCGAGCGCAGCGCGTCCACCCCGAGGTCGCGCCGCGCCACGACGAGCCGCGCTCCGTCCACGTCGACTGCGCCCCCGGCGAGCTCGGCCGCGACGGACTCGGACGACTTGCGCTCTATCTCGGTGATACGGCGCTCCATCTCCTTTTGAGTTGCAAGCAGCTTGTCGACACGCTCGACGACCTCGTCTGGACTCGTCTTCAGTGTCTCCGCGACGCGGGTAAGCGCAGCAGCGCGGCGTTCGAGGAAGCGAACGCCCTCGTGGCCGACGAGGGCCTCGATGCGTCGAAGATTGGCGCCGACCGACTCCTCGCCGGTGACGACGACGACTCCGATCTGCGTCGTGTGCGGCACGTGCGTCCCGCCGCACAGCTCCTTCGAGTATTCACCGACCTCGACCACGCGCACGAAGTCCCCGTACTTCTCGCCGAAGATCGCCATGGCGCCGATGGAGCGTGCGAAGTCGAAGCTCGTGTCGTACGCGCGCGTGACGTCGTCGACCATTACGCGGTCGGTGAGCTCCCCCGCGATGTCGGCGACCCGTCCCTCGCCGAGCGCCTCGAAGTGATGGAAGTCGAAGCGGAGCCGGCCGGGCTCCACGAGCGAGCCCGCCTGCGTCGCGTGCTCGCCGAGACGGTCCCGCAGCACCCAGTGAAGGATGTGGGTTGCGGTGTGCGCCCGCTCGGAGCCGTGCCGCCAGCGCGGGTCGACGACCGCCTCGACCTCGTCCCCTACCGAGATCTCGCCGCTCACGACCTTGACGCGATGGCCCGTCAGGGACGGCACCAGACGGCGCGTGTCGATCACCTCGGCGACCCCAGAGGGGCCGCGGATGGTTCCCCGGTCGCCGACCTGCCCACCGCCTTCCGCGTAGAACACCGTCTGGTCGAGAACGAGGTCGACTTCGTCTCCCTCAGACGCGACGGGGACGCCCGTTCCGTTGGATATGCCGAGCACTCGGCCCGACGTCGTGAGGTGCTCGTAGCCGATGAACTCCGTCGCGCCGTGCTCCTCGAGCAGCGCCTCGGCCGCCGGGTCGCTACCGGCCGTCTGTGCAGCTTTGCGCGCGGCGCGCGCTCGTTCGCGCTGCTGCGACATGAGCTCCTCGAACGCGGCATCGTCGACGCCGAGGCCGGCCTCCGACGCCACGTCGCGCGTCACGTCGATCGGGAACCCGAACGTGTCGTGAAGCCGGAACGCGACCTCGCCCGGCACACTCTTCACACCTGCGCCGCGCGCGGTCTCGATCTCGGACTCCAGAAGCGTGAGCCCTTGCTTGAGCGTCGCGTCGAACCGTTCTTCTTCGCGCGCGGCGACCTCGACGATGAAGTGCTTGCGCTGGGCGATCTCGTCGTAAAAGTCCCCCATCAAACGGTTGGTCGCGTCGACCAGGCCGGGGAGGACGGGCTCGCTCCGGCCCAGCAAGCGCGCGTGACGCACGGCTCGGCGGATGATGCGGCGCAGGACGTAGCCGCGCCCCTCGTTGCTCGGCAGGACGCCGTCCGCGATCAAGAAGGTGAGGCTCCGGCCGTGGTCGGCGAGCACGAGCAACCCCGCATCGGTGGCGGCGTCGCGCCCGAACACCCTCCCGGTCAGCTCCTGCGCGACCTCGACCATCCCGCCGAGCGTGTCGGTGGCGTAGATCGACGGCGCCCTCTGCAGCACGAGCGCGGTCCGCTCCACTCCCATCCCCGTGTCGATGTTCTTCTTCGGAAGCTCGGCGACGGGGTCGATGGCGGCGTTGCATTCGTTCTGCATGAACACGAGGTTCCAGATCTCGACGTAGCGCTCTTCGTTACCGGCGGGCCCCTGGTCGGACGCCGGCCCGAACCCCTGTCCCCGGTCGACGAAGATCTCGGAGCACGGGCCGCACGGTCCCGCGACGCCCATCGACCAGAAGTTGTCCTTGCGATCGCGCCGGACGATGCGTGCGGGGTCCACCCCGACTCCGCTCGCCCAGATGTCCATCGCCTCGTCGTCGGTCTCGAAGATCGTCACCCACAGGAGGTCCGGGTCGAGCCCCAGCGACTCGGTGACGAACTCCCACGCCCATCCCGACGCCTCGGCCTTGTAGTAGTCGCCGAAGCTGAAGTTGCCGAGCATCTCGAAGAACGTCAGGTGCCGCGTGGTCTTGCCGACCTCGTCGATGTCGGTCGTGCGGAAGCACTTCTGCACGCTCATCGCGCGGTCGAACGGGGGCTGCTGCTCGCCGAGGAAGTACGGCTTGAACTGATTCATCCCCGCGTTGGTCAGGAGCAGGGTCGGGTCGTTGGGCACGAGCGAGGACGACTGCACGCGCATGTGATCGCGCTCGCCGAAGAACGACAGGAAGCGGTCGCGGATCGTCCGTGAGTCCATGGGCGGAGAGGCTACAGCCCTGCCGCGGCCTTTTTTGG
Source organism: Actinomycetota bacterium (assembly GCA_036554505.1). Taxonomy (GTDB): domain Bacteria; phylum Actinomycetota; class CADDZG01; order CADDZG01; family WHSQ01; genus DATBND01. The sequence goes on from DATBND010000243.1 coordinate 2,474, forward strand.
CTTGGCGTCGGGCCGAGCCCGTCCGCTACCGAGGCGCGCGGTTCTTCTCGAGCCGGTCGTTGACCTTGTCGAGCATCGTCCCGGTGATGGCGTGAGGGCTGAAGCGCGCCTTGCGCTTCTCGAGCCAGCGGTCCGCCTGCAGCGCGCCCGCCGCTCCGATCGCGACCCAGAAGAGTGGTTTCAACATGTCCCGACCCTACCCTTTGGAGGAGCGCCGCGGTTTCTCGGGGGCCGTGGCCTTCAGCTCGTCGAGCCTCCGCTGGAGCTCGTCCTCTCGTCCTGCGATCGGCTCGAAATAACGCCGGCCGAGCATCTCGTCCGGCAGGTACTGCTGGTCGACCCATCCGCCGAAGTCGTGCGGATAGCGGTAACCCTTGCCCGGTCCCGTTGCGCGCGACGCGGCCGCGTGGCTGTCGCGGAGATGCGCCGGCACTCGCAGCGGGCCCGACGCCTTGACGTCCGATTCAGCGCGCCACAGCGCGACCGCGCTTGCGTTCGACTTCGGCGCGATGGCGAGATAGGCGGCCGACTGCGCGAGGTTGAGCTTCGCCTCGGGAAGGCCCACGAACTCGAGCGCGTGGTGGGCCGCGATCGCGACCTGCAGCGCCATCGGATCGGCGTTGCCGACGTCCTCCGAGGCGAAGATGACCATGCGGCGAGCGATGAAGCGGGGGTCCTCGCCCGCGTCCAGCATGCGCACGAGCCAGTAGACGGCTGCGTCCGCGTCGGACCCGCGCATCGACTTGATGAACGCCGAGATTACGTCGTAGTGCCAGTCGCCCGCTTTGTCGTACGGAAGGGCGCGGCGTTGCAGCGCCTCCTCCGCCACCTCCAGGTCGATCACGCCGCCTCGGGCCGGAGCGATCAGGGCGGCGGCCTCGAGCGTGTTGAGCGCGGCGCGCGCGTCCCCTCCCGCTCCCGTCGCGATGTGCCGCATGGCGTCGTCCTGCACCTCGACCGCGCCGGAGCCGAAGCCGCGCTCGTCGTCGAGAGCCCGCTGCAGCAACGTGACGATCTCGTCCTCGGACAGGGATTCGAGCCGGAACAAGAGGCTGCGGGACATCAGCGGCGAGTTGACCTCGAACGACGGGTTCTCGGTCGTCGCGCCGACGAGCACGATCCATCCGTTCTCGACCGCGGGAAGGAGCGCGTCCTGTTGCGCCTTGTTGAAGCGATGGATCTCGTCGAGGAAGAGCACGGTTCGGTTGCCCTGCTGGGCGAGCCTGTCGCGCGCCGCCTGGATCACCTTGCGCACGTCGGCCACGCCGGCGGTGACCGCCGACATCGGCTCGAAGTGCGCGTCGGTCGAGCTCGCTATGACGTGAGCCAATGTCGTCTTGCCGGTGCCCGCCGGCCCCCACAGGACGACGCTCGATATCTCGCCGGACTCGATCAGCGACCGCAACCCCCGCCCCCTGCCGAGGAGATGGGACTGGCCGACCACCTCGTCGACGGTGCGGGGGCGCATCCGAGCAGCAAGGGGGGCGTAGTCGGCAAAGCGCTCCTCGAGGGCGTTGTCGAACAGGTCCACGAGCCCATGCTCCCACGCAGCCGGGCGCTCGCCGAGATCCAAGTGATCGAGCGTGGGACTATCGGGAACCTGCAGACCTACCGCCGGAAGGCGACATGAGGGCACGCTGCAAACGGGGGCGACGGCCGGGCGTTCTCCTCGTTGGCCGTCGCCTCGGGTTGCTCGCCGTGTGCGCGCTGGCCGCGGCCTGCTCCCCGAGCGATCCCGCGAAAGATGCCTCCCCGCCGCCCGGTCCTTCGTTCTCGGCCGCACCGGGCCGGCAGACGGTGAGGCGAACGCTCGATTTCTCGGCAGGACCGCAGGAAGGTGACGTCGTTGCCCGCGTCCCGTACGGGCCGAACGAGAGCGCGCTGGGATACGCGCCCGTCTGCCAGGACGCGAGCTGTCCCCCACCGTGCCCGTGCTCGACCGAGCTGTTCCCGGCTGCCTTCGACGTCGGCGACGACGAGATCTGGATACTCGACGGCGTGAAGGGCCGAGTCGCGCGGTACGACGACGACGACGGGTTCGTGTCGGCGACGCGGAACGAGGCGTTCGGATTGCGCGCGTTCGATCTGCAACTCGTGGGCGACGTCGGGCTCGTGCTTTCGCAGACGAACGACTTCCGCGCGCTCTTCACGAGCGTGACACGTCGACCGGTGTCGTGGCCCCTCGACGAGGAGACCTACTCGTCGTTCACCGCGAGCCGGCGGCGCGTCTTCACGACCGTCTTCCGAGACGAGGGCATCAACTCCGAGGAGATACCGGTCGAGATCGTCTTTCATGCCCGCGCGGCGCGGGCCCACGAGGTGCCGGGGGTTCCCTTCTTGGACGGCTGGTCATTCTTCGAGCCATTCGCCGGCGACCAAGCCATCACGGTGTCGGTCTCGTCCTCGACGGAATCGTGGGCGCGCGACATCCGCTTTCGGCTCCTGGCGGAACGCACCCACTCGGCACGAGGACGCATCAGTTGGGAACGCGCCCTCGCGGACGACGGGACCATGCACTACCTGTTGTTCGCCGGGACGTATGGGCGCGCCGAGCAGAACGGCTGGTGGTACCTCACGGTCTCCGCGGATGGATCGGTGGGAAGGCCCCTACGGCTGCGCAGGACCGATATCGATCCAGGAGGCCGCCATCTGTCCCTCGGGCCCGATGGCGAGCCGTACGCGATGTGGAGGACGAGCCGAGGCGTCGTGATCGAGGGGCTGTCGGATCCGGCCCGCTAGCTTCGGGGCGGCGCGATCGACTTGATGTGCAGGGCCTTCAGCTGGTCGGCGTCGACCGCTGCGGGAGCGCCGGTCAACGGATCGCTCGCCGACTGCGTCTTCGGGAACGCGATGACCTCGCGGATGTTGGTCTCGCCGGCGGCCAGCGCCACGATCCGATCGATGCCCGGCGCGATGCCGCCGTGCGGGGGCGCTCCGTAGCGAAACGCGTTCAAGAGGAAGCCGAACTTCTCGTTCGCCTCCTCCTGCGAGATCCCCAGCGCGGCGAAGACCCTCTCTTGCATGGCCCGGTCGTGGATTCGGATGCTTCCGCTCGCGAGCTCCCAGCCGTTGAGCGTGATGTCGTACGACTTGGAGATCACCTTTCCGGGATCGGTCTCTAGATATTCGAGCGTGTCCTCGACGACCCCCGTGAACGGGTGGTGGATCGGGTCCCAGCGCTGCTCGGCGTCGTCCCACTCGAACCAAGGGAAGTCCACGATCCACGCGAAACGCCACGCGTCGGGCGAGCTGCGATCGACCTCGGGGATCAGCCCCCAGCGTTCGGCCAGCCGGTTGCGCAACCCACCCAGCACCTTGTGCACCACATCCACGCGCGCGTCCGCGACGACGAGGATCAGGTCGCCCGGCCCGGCCTCGGCCGCGACCACAACGTCCTCTCGCTCCGCGTCGGAGAGGAACTTCTCGACCGGAGACTTGAGGCCGTCCTCGGTCACGGCGATCCACACGAGCCCGCCCGCACCGAGGGCCTTCGCCTCCTCGACGATCCCGTCGAGCTCCTTACGACCGAGGTCGCCGCGGCCGGCGCCGGTGATGCACTTGATCGCCCCGCCGGCGTCGAGCACGGAGCGGAACACGCGCAGCTCGGTCGACTCGAAGGTGCTGTGGAGGTCGTGAAGCTCCATGCCGAAGCGAAGGTCGGGCTTGTCGACGCCGAAGCGGTTCATGGACTCCCCGAAGCCGATGCGCGGGAAAGGATCGAGATCGACGCCGAGCGCGTCCTTCCACACGTACCGGAACATGCGCTCGGTCACTTCGAGCACGTCCTCCATCTCGACGAAGCTCATCTCCATGTCGAGCTGCGTGAAGTCCGGCTGGCGGTCGGCGCGCAGGTCCTCGTCGCGGAAGCAACGAACGATCTGGTAGTAGCGATCGAGGCCCGACACCATCAACAGCTGTTTGAAGAGCTGCGGGGACTGCGGCAGCGCGTAAAAAGTGCCCGGGTGCAAGCGAGCGGGAACCAGATAGTCGCGCGCGCCCTCCGGCGTCGCGCGCGTGAGCATGGGCGTCTCGACCTCGACGAACCCCTCGTCGTCGAAGAACCGGCGGATCGCGCTGATGATCTTGTGCCTCAGCCGCAGATTGTCCTGCATGGGCTCGCGCCTGAGGTCGATGTAGCGATATCGCAGGCGCAGCTGCTCGTCCACGTCCTGGTGCTCGTCCACCTGGAACGGGGGCGTCTCGGCCGCCGAGAAGATCTCCAACGAGCTCGCCGCGACCTCGACCTCTCCGGTGGGGAGCTTGTCGTTGAGGGTCCCCTCGGGCCGCGCGCGCACCTCGCCCTCGACGCCCACGCAGAACTCGCCGCGCAACGACTGCGCGAGATCGTGGGTCCCTCCCTCGATCCCGGGCGAGAACACGACCTGCACGAGCCCGTAGGCATCGCGCAGGTCGATGAAGGTGACTCCGCCATGGTCGCGCCGGCTGTGCACCCAGCCGCACAGCTTCACCTTCTCGCCCGAGTGCGCGGCACGCAGCTCGCCGCACGTGTGTGAGCGCATCATCGGCCGAGCTCGGTCGCGAGGTCGTCGAAGGGCACGCGGCGTTGCTCCTCGGTGGACAGGTCCTTCACCGTCGCGGCACGCGCGGCCAGCTCGTCGTCGCCCAGGATCACGGCCCAGCGCGCGCCTGATCGCACCGCGTCTTTCATCTGGCCCTTCATGCTCCGGCCCATCAGGTCGAGGTCGGCACCGACGCCGGCGCGGCGCAACGCGGTCGCGATCGCCAAGGCTTCCGGCGCGGCGCGCTCCCCCACTGCTACGACGTACGCACGCACGGAGCTCGCCGGCGCGTCGCCGGCCGCGCGCGCCAGCAGGATCCTGTCGATCCCCGGGGCGATCCCGATGCCGGGAAGAGGCGGCCCGCCCAACGATTCGGACAAGCCGTCATAGCGTCCTCCGCCCCCGACCGCGTTCTGCGACCCGAGGTTGCCCGCGACGAACTCGAGCGCGGTGCGCGTGTAGTAATCGAGGCCGCGCACGAGCCGGGGCTCGAGCGTGTACGGCACGCCGAGGTCGTCGAGCAACCCGCACACGGTCTCGAAGTGCTTGCGGCACGCGTCGCAGAGATGGTCGCTGATGAGCGGCGCCTCCCGCATCACCTCCTGAGTGGACGTTTCCTTGGAGTCGAACGTGCGCAGCGGGTTCGTCGTGATGCGCTCGCGATCGTCCTCGGCGAGCGCGCTGCGATGCCTCTCGAGGTACTCGGCGAGCACCCCCGTGTAGCCCTGCCGGCACGACGGATCGGGATGGCCGATCGAGTTGAGGAGCAAAGTCGTGTCGACGCCGGCCGCGGAATAGAAGCGGCGCCCGATCTCGATCACCTCGGCGTCGACCAGCGGGTTGTCGGACCCGATCGCCTCGATGCCCACCTGGAAGAACTGGCGATAGCGGCCCTTTTGCGGACGCTCCTGTCGGAACATCCAACTGGCGTACGAGAGCTTCACCGGGAGCGGGCCACGGTGCAGGTTGTGCTCGAGGACCGCGCGCACGACCGGGGCCGTGCCCTCGGGGCGCAGCGTCAGCGAGCGGTCGCCTCGGTCTCGAAAGGTGTACATCTGCTTGCCGACGACCTCGGAGGTCGCGCCGACGCCGCGCTCGAAGACCTCGGTGTGCTCGAACGCTGGGGTTTCTATAGGCGAGTAGCCCGCCTCGGCGAAGAGGTCCAGGGCGAGCCGTACGACTTGCTGCCACTCCACGGACTCGGGAGGGAGCACGTCGCGGGTGCCCCGGGGCGCGCGACACGCGGCGTCGTCATCTGCCATCGGGGCATCCTACGAGGCGCCGCGCCGGCTCGGTCGAGACCGTCGCCGCGTGCGAGACAGACGACCGGGGGCCTCGGCGCGCAGTCGTTCACGATCAAGCAGTAGACCGTTGGCCCGTCGCACTCGCCCGCCGGGCACACAAGGGGCGGCCGGCCGTTCCACTCGACGGGGCGGGCATCCACGAGGAAAACGGCGGCCGCCGGATCCGGCGCGATGGGCGCGGCGAAGACGAGCGCAGCCAGGCCCACACGCCACCGGGTCATGCCCCTTCGACGGCTCGCGAGCGCGAAAAGGTTCCCGGAGCGGGCCGCCGGGGCGCTGTGATTGGATAAGTCCGATCACAGATCGTCGAGGTGCGGGAGGTCGAATGGCTGAGGCAGCAACCGACACGGGCCGGCTGGCCGAGATCGCCCGCCGGATGCGCCGGGACATCGTCACGTCGACGACCGAGGCGGCCTCCGGCCATCCGTCGAGCTCGCTCTCGATGGTCGAGATCCTCACCGTCCTCTACTTCGGCGGGGTGTTGCGCTACGACCCGTCGACACCCGACGACCCCGGCCGCGACCGGTTCATCCTCTCGAAGGGGCACGGCGCGCCGGGCCTGTACGCGGCGCTCGCCGAGGCCGGCTACTTCCCGCGCGCCGACCTCGCGACGTTGCGGAAGCTCGGCTCCCCCCTCGAAGGCCACCCGAACATGTGCCGGCTCGCCGGCGTCGAAGCCTCGACCGGTTCGCTCGGGCAGGGACTGTCGATCGGCATCGGACACGCGCTCGCCGCGCGCCTCGATGGCCGCGACTACCGCGTGTACGTGATGACCGGCGACGGAGAGACCGAGGAAGGCCAGTTCTGGGAAGCCGTCATGTACGCCGGCAACCACGGCCTCGATAACCTGACTTTGGTCATCGACCACAACGGCTATCAGCAGACGGGCGCGGTCGCCGACATCCAGCCCGTCGACCCGTACGCGGCGAAGCTCGAGGCGTTCGGGTGGGCGACTCGTGAGATCGACGGCCACTCGCTCGACGAAGTCGAGGGCGCGTTCGAATGGGCGCGCAATCAGTCGGGGTTCCCGCAAGCGATCATCGCGCGGACAGTTAAGGGCAAGGGCGTGTCGCTGCTCGAGGCCAAGCCCGGAGGCTGGCACGGCAAGCCGATCCCCGCCGACGAGGAGGCCAAAGCGTTGGAAGAGATCGGAGCCGGAGCATGAGCATGGGCCTCACACGTATCGACCTGCCCGACGGCCCCGCCACGCGCGAGGCGTTCGGCGACGCGCTGGCCGAGGCGGGATCGGACGAGCGCATCGTCGTAGTGGACGGCGACGTCAACAACTCCACGTACACGAACGCCTTCAAGGAGAAGTATCCGGAGAGGTTCTTCAACGCAGGCATCGCGGAATCGAACCTCGTCGGCATCGCGGCGGGCCTAGCCGCGAGCGGGAAGATCCCCGTGGCCGCGTCGTTCTCGACCTTCCTCATGTCGAACGCGTTCGACCAGATCCGGATGTCGGTCGCCTTCCCAAACCAGAACGTGAAGCTGGTCGGAAGCCACGCGGGCATCTCCATCGGCGAGGACGGTCCGTCGCAGATGGCCATCGAGGACGTTGCTCTGGCGTGTTCGCTGCCGGGCTTCACGGTCATCGTCCCGGCCGACGGCCCGAGTGCGACCGCCGCGACGAAGGCGATGCTCGAGCGAGAGGGGCCGACGTTCCTCCGCTGCGGCCGGCCCAAGGTGCCCGTCGTCTACGACGGCAGTTTGGAATGGCACCTCGGCAAGGCGACGAGGCTCCGCGACGGAGACGACGTCACGATCATCGCCAACGGGATCATGGTCGCGATGGCCCTGGACGCGGCCGAGGGGCTCGCGCAGGACGGCGTGTCGGCGCGCGTCCTGGACGTGCACACGGTCAAGCCCATCGACGTTCAGGCGATCGAACGCGCCGCCAACGAGACGAGAGGCATCGTCGTGGCCGAGGAGCACCTCGCCTACGGGGGGCTGGGCGCGACGGTCTCGATGGTGGTCGCCGAACGCAAGCCGACGCGCATGGCGTTCGTGAACGTCGGAGACACCTACGCGACCTCGGGCACTCCCGACGAGCTGCTGACGCAGTACGGCCTTACTCCGGGGGCGATCCTGGACGCGGCCCGCCGGGTCCTGAAGGACTGACGGGATAGGTCTTTCCGGCCGGGTGCATGAACAAGTCGGCAGCGGCCCATAGCGTCTTCGAGTACGGATAGAAGAACAGGGGCACGATGACGTTCGTCGCGATCCCGATCGCGAGCAGCGGCTGCCACGCCACGTCGGGCGCGGTCAGGAGCAGGCCGATAACGAGCGCGATCGCGAAGATCGCCTCGGTCACCGCGGTGTTGACGATGATCGCCATCACCCAATAGCCCTCTTCGCGCGCGTACAGGTGGCCGCACGTCGGGCACCTGTCCTTCAACGCCCACCATCCCTTGAAGATCCCCTTGCCGTCACACTCCGGGCAATGACGACGGAGGGCGCGCCCGATCAAGCGTCCGAGCGGCTGACGCGGTCCGGGCGGGGGCGGGGGATACACCGGGCTCTCCTTGGGGTTGGCATGCGTGGTTGCTTGGCGAACATACGCCGGGCCGAGCCGGGTTGATCACTTCTGATCAGGTGCCCGCGGAGAAGGTAAAAGTGGGCTCTCCACGAAAAACGGTGGTTCCCAGACCTAGGCTCGCCGGCGCCGACAGCTGATTAGGACCTTGCGACGATAACGCGCCGGGTCTCTGAAGCCGTAGGAACGTCTCTTCATCACCTTGATCTTGTTGGTGATCCCCTCGGCGAACGCGTTCGTGACCCGGTCGTCGAAGTAATTGAGGATCGGTTCCCGCCACCATTGCAGCGTGCGCCACGTGTTGATGAACTCCGGCAGCCCGACTTCCTGCATCGTCTCGATCCACCGGTCGAGTCGTCGCTCCGCCGAGGCACGGTCGGGCTCTGAATAGTTCGCCGCGAACTCTTCTTTGAGCCACCATGCGGCCGCGATCTCCGGTGCGCAGTCATCGAAGAGACGATGCATCCATGCGGTCTCGGCATCGGTCAGCTTCGCGGCACGTTTCATGAACACCCATCTCGCCCCGAACACCGCGGGATCGCTGGCGGGGTTGTGCTGGCGCGCCACGCCGCCGTCGCGTCCGACCCGGTGGCGCCACTCACGTCGCCCGAAGCGCATCCGGACGCGTTGGGCGGCCGCATCGATCGAACGGATCACGTGGAACTTGTCGGCGACCAGCCGGACCTCGGGGAGGAGTTCCTCCACGGCCCGACGATAGGGCCAGAAGCAGTCGATCACCACCGTCTCGATATGCGCTCTGGCCTCGTCAGACAGCGCCATGAGGCCGGCGAAGACCGCGCCCTTGTGACGTCCTTCGACGAGGTCAAGCACGATGCCTCGCTCGGGATCGGAGAGCACGGTGTGGAACTGGAAGCGCCTCTTGAACGCGCTCTCATCGATCGCAACGACCCGTGGCGGGACCTTGTCGCTTCCAGCGAGAGCGTCTAAGGAATGGTGATCGAACGCCTCCACCACCCGATAGGCGGTCACGTCCTCGCTGGCCGCGACATCGGTGAACGGCTCATTGCAGGCTCGTTCGAAGAGACGTCGTCGGAACCGGTTGGTCGTCGAACGTCCTGGTGCAAGTTCACGATGCCGCTCACGACTGGTGCGACCACAGTCCTTGCACCGGACCCTTCTCTGGCGCCACACCAGAACCGTCGGGAACCCGCACGCGCGGTCACGGATCCGTCGGTCGTTGTGACCGTGGCCGATCACGTCGACGGAACCACAGTGATGGCATGCGCGCCGCGTGCTCGGGCGGACGCTGACCTCGAGGGTGCCGCCGACCAGCTCGGATCCGGTCACCTCGAAGCCGTCCAACTGCAACGGCACGTCGATACGATCGTCCAAGGGGGTCTCCCTTCTTCGATGGGCTAGACACCGAAGAAGCTAGGGAGGCCCTCCGCCTTTTCAGCGGATTCCCACCGGCTTTCGCGAAGAGAGGTAAAAGTGTCACACCCCTCTTTCATGATGGGGGCATGCGGACGGAACCCCTCGATCACGCGATCGAGCTACTGGAGAAAACGAATGCAGACCTCGAACCCGAGCTATTGACGGCGACGCATGCGCGGAAGCTCTTGGCGAGCTACGCGAAGATCGAGAAGCTGGCAGCCTTCGGTGTGGCGGCATTGACCCGCAAGGTGTCGGACTCCTCCGAGATCGCGCGCGTGACCGGGACGTCCGCGGGAAAAGCCGAAGCGGTCGTGCGCACGGGCAGGGCGATGGGCTCCTCTGCGGATCTCAGCATGGCTATGCAGACGGGATCGGTATCTCTCGAGCAGGCGAGTGAGATCTCCAAGGCCGAGGAGGCGAAGCCGGGAGCGGCTGCTGAGCTGTTGCGGGTCGCCCGGGATCAGGCGTTTCACGTTCTGAAGGAGAAGGCCCGGAAAGTGCGGCTGGAGGCCGAGCAGCACCGCGACTTGGCTCTGCGCCAACGGGAGGCGCGCGCGGCGCGGAGCTACTCGGACGAGCTCGGGATGGTGCACGTGCACCTGGCGATGGAGCCCCATGTGGGCACGCCGGTCGTGGCGCGCGCCGAGGCCGAGGCCGCGCGCCTCGGCCGGAAGGCCAAGAGCGAAGGCAGGCTCGAGCCGTTCGAGCGCCATCTCGTCGATGCGTACGCCGCCCTGCTGGCAGGCAACGGCAAGGGCCGGGCCAAGAGGCCGGAGCTAGTCGTGCTGGTGAGCCACGAGGTCGCGCAGCGCGGTTGGACCGACGTGCGCGCTGGCGAGGTGTGCAAGATCCCGGGAGTGGGACCGGTCGAACCTCACGTCGCCCAGGAGATCGGACGCGACGCGTTCTTGTCCGGTGTTCTCTACGACGGTAAGGACCTGCGGCAACTAAAGCGATGGTCGCGCGCCATTCCTGCGGAGGTAGCGATCGCCCTGGAGCTCGGCGAGCCTCCCGACTTCGACGGCGTCGCGTGTGTCGACTGCGGGAATCGATTCCGGACCGAGTTCGATCACGTGCAGCCGCGCTGTCGCGGGGGCCCGACGTCCGCGGGCAATCTGCGCCCTCGCTGCTGGAGCTGTCATCAGGCCAAGAGCAAGCGAGAACGCATGCCCGTGCGCGCCGGCGCGCGGGCAAGCCCTGCCTGGGCCCGTGTCGAGGGACGGGCAACCCAGCCCGAGAAGCTCTCGGCGGACGAGACGAAGAACCGACGCGGCTAGAACAACTTGTCCGAGTCCAGAAGGATCGTGACCGGGCCGTCGTTGACGAGGCTCACCTGCATCATGGCTCCGAACTCACCGGTGGCGCAGCGGATGCCGATGCGCTCGAGCTCGGTAACCGTCCTCTCGTAGAGCGCCGCCGCCTCCTTCCCGCGGGCGGCCCGTATGAACGACGGGCGCCGGCCTTTACGGGCGTCGCCGTAGAGGGTGAACTGCGACACGACCAGCGCCTCACCACTCGTATCGAGCACCGAGAGATTCATCTTGTCGTCGTCGTCCGAGAAGATGCGCAACGTCGCGACCTTCTCGGCCATCCACGCCGCCTCCAAGGGTCCGTCCTCCGGCGAGACCCCGAGCAGCACGACGACGCCCGCGCCGATCTCCCCGACCACCCGGTCCTCCACCCTGACCGAGGCCGAGCTCACGCGCTGCACGACGGCCCTCATTGCAGTCTCACGGCAAGCCTGCTGCGGCTCATTGCAGGATCGGCAGGACGCCCAGCAAGATCCGCGCCGCGAGAGGGGCCGCGACCTCGCCGCCGACCCCCCCGAGCTCCGACACCACGGCGACCGCCACCTTCGGGTCCTCCGCCGGGGCGAAACAGATGAACCACGCATGGTTCTTGCGCTTGCCTCCGACGTCGACCTCGGCGGTCCCGGTCTTGCCCGCGACGGTCACTCCCCCGATGTTCGCGCGCGTGCCCGTGCCCCCACGAACGACCGCGACCATCATGTCGGTCATGTCGCGCG
>DATBND010000282.1:0-4733 GCA_036554505.1 Actinomycetota bacterium
GGCCGTCGATCCGAACCGCGAAGCACGGGGAGCCACACTCCGGCTGGTCGTCGATCACGGGAACGGCCGCGGCGATCGTCTCCGACGTGACGCATACGACGATGCCACTCGCCGCGGGCACGCGATGCCCGAGCAACGAGATCCCCGGGGTGGCGGCCGGGACTGGCTGGCAGATGGCTATCGGCGCATCGTCGGCGACCGCAGCCGTGGGCGCGGCGACCAGTCCGAACAGTGTTGCGAAAACCGTCAGCTTCTTCATGCGTGCCTCCTCGTTGCCTGATCCCACCGTTTGGGACCGTCGAGGACACTCTCGAGGAAGCGCCCGCGGCGGTCTGTTGTGATCGCCACGTAGGAATGTGGACTTTTACCGGTTACGGCGGGAAGCCTGTCTATTCCCCGCGCCGCCTCAGCGCCGCGAGGTCCAGAACGGTGACCGAGCGCCTTTTCGTCTCGATCCACCCTCGTGATCTGAGGGTCTGCAGCGCCTTGCTGACCGCCTCGCGCGAGGCCGATGTCCACGCCGCTAGCTCTTCTTGAGACAGGCGAAGCTCGATGTCGATCCGGCCGTCTTGCGCGGAGCCGAAGCGCTGCGCCAGCTCCACCAGTCTGCGAGCCACCCGGCCGACCGTGTCGAAGGACGCGAACTCGATCCTCTTCCGGTCTGCGTCTCTCAACTTCCGCGTCACCGTTCGCAAGAGCAAGAGGGTGACGTCGGGATTGACACGGAGGTACGAGGTGAATGCGTCGGAGCTCACGACGAGGCCGGTCACTTCCTCGAGTGTCGCTACCGTCGCGGACAAGGGCTCGCCGTCGAGTGCCGACAACTCGCCGAGGATGTCTCCAGACCCCCTCACGGCGAGGACGGTCTCTTTACCCTCGGCACTGAAGTAGGCGATCTTCGCCGTCCCCTCGAGCAGCACGAACACGCGATCCGCGATGTCACCCTCGTTGAAGATCGTGGCGCCGCGCGGGTAACGCCTGCGGCGCGAGACGGCTTCGAGGTCCGCCCGTTGCGCAGGGGTCAGTTGCTCCAAGAAATTGCCGGTACCGCCCGGTCCGGCGCTCATCTCCATGGTCTCTCCTCGCCGACGCCGATGGTGCCGTAGCTACCGGCACCGGGCAAGTCGCCCACCGCGGGGATCCGACCCTTGCCAAGCCTCGCCGAGGTGGGGAAGATGAACCGGTACCGGCGAATGCGGCAAGGAGGGTGCCCAATGGAAGTCCCGTGCCCGCTCTGTGAGAGTCCCCTAAGCGGCAAGGATGCGAACGAGATCATTGCCACCGCGACGAAGCATGTGAACGAGCTGCACGAGGTCGAGGAGCTGGAGCCCGTCCTATCGCACGTGCGGGGGATCATCCGCAACTTGCCCGCGAGCGCTTAGGAGAGCGCGAGCCTCCTCGGACTCTCTGATCGACCCCAGCCGCTCGAATACCTGCAGCGCTGCTGCCGCGTGCCGCAGCGCGCCATCGCCCCCGGAATCCGCAAGCGCACGTGCGAGCAGCAGCCGGGACCAGGCTTCGTCCCACTTCGCCCCCGAGGTCGAGAAGCTCGTCGCCGCGCGCTGGAGCAAATCCACGGCTCGGTTCGGCTCGCGACGGCGCGCCGCGAGCCGCCCCTCCAGGCGATCGGCATGCACGTCGAGAAACGGATTGCGTGAACGCTCGCTCTCCATTCGCACCAGGTGCAGGATCTCTGCCGCGCGCCGATCGTCCTCCGTCGCGGCAAGCTCGCACGCGGCTTCGATGTTGGCTCCGAGATAGGGGCTGCGCGCGAGGTTGATCCAGGTCCACGCCTGCTCGTAGTCGCGTCGATGAGCGAGAGTCCGTGCGACGAGCATGCGAGTCGTGCCGATGGGTGCCTCTCTGGCGGCCTGGCGCGCGCGGTAACGCGTCAACAGATCCAGATACCTGTCCGCTTCGGACGTCTCCCCCCGCAACTCGTGACACAAGAGCGCGGTCGCGTAGGGAGCCGCCGCGTACGGCAACGGCAATCCTTCGGAATCAATGCTGTCGAGCGTCTCGACCTCGTCCTGATCGGCAAGTGCGCCATCCCAATCACCGCCCAGGAACCGGGCGAGAACGCGCCACGCGAGACAATACAGATACTGCCCGGGGTCCATCCCGCGAGAGCGCTCGACGGCTTGATCGGACAGCTCCACGGCCTCCGAGTAGCGACCCATGAAGGTCGCGCTAAGCGCGGCAACCGCGTAGACGTCGGAGATCTCGCGCGAGTCGACGAGACGAGATACCAGTTCGAGCCTGCGCCGCTCGATGCGGTCGATGTCGCCGTACTTGGCCTCCGGCAACAGCCAAAATGCAGACGCGTCGAGCGCGGTCGACATCAGGTCGGGGTCACCCAGTTCCTCGGCGATCTCGAGCGCCTGGGTCGCAGCGGTCCGTCCGGCCGAATCGCTCTGCTCGTATCCCTGGCCCTGAAGGAACGCCTTACTCGACAACAACAGCGAGCGCTCGCGTCTCTGTGAGTCTCCCAGCGCGGACATCCCCTTCTCGATCATGACGCGGACCTCCTGCACCGGCACCGGGGTCTTGAGCGTGCCCTCCCACCGCGTCGTCAGGATCGCCGCCTTGGCCGCGAGGCGGCCGACCATCGACTCGGAGCCATCCCCCTCACACTCGCCTATGGCCGCTCTGTAGGCGTCCCACGCCGCGTCGCCGTCGTGGCGGAAATGGTGCACGTCACCGAGCAGCTCGAGGGCCTCTCCCCGCTCGGCCCCCTCGAGGGACAGCCCCACCGCACGGGCGGCGAGGGCCGTCGCCTGGCTGGCTGCCGCTCTGCGCATCGCGCTGTTCGTCGCGACGAGCCACCACTCCCGGGCACTCGCGCGGAGCGCGGCCTCGTTCGTCACGCGATAAGCCGCGTCGTAGTGATGCGCGATCAACTCCGCGTACTCATTGACGCGGTCTCGCGTCGCCTCTCCCAGCCATTGCGCGGTACGCGTGTGCGACTCCGCGCCGGCGCGACGAGGAAGCGTCGCATAGGCGACGTCTCTTATCAGCACGTGGCTGAAGGCGTACTCCCGCTGTCCCGCCAGTGACGACCCCAACCGCTGAGCAACCAGGCCACGGCGTTCGAGCGACAGAAGTGCGTCTTCCATCGCCTCGTCGTCCTCGATCAGCGTCTCGAGCGCACCGGTCCAAAACGTTCGCCCGACGACGGACCCGGCCTGAAGGATCCTCTTCTCCCGTGCGGGCAGAACGTCGATCCGCGACAGGATCACGCTTTGCACATTGTCCGGGACATCGACATCCTCGTCGTTACGTGCGCCGGACCAGTTCCGTTCCGCATCGAGAAGCCCGCGATCCTGCAGGCTGTAGACCATCTCTCGCAGATAGAAAGGGTTTCCCTCCGACCGCTGGAGGATTCGTTGCTCGAGGGCCGGCGGGAAGTCGTCGCCCACGTACCCCGCCAGCAGTTCCTCGCTCTCGGCGTTCGAAAGCGGCTGAAGCACTACGGACGAATAGCTGCGTGCCGCAGCGACGCCCGACGATTTCTCGAAGAGCTCCGGTCGACAGGGACAGACGAACAAGACCCGCGCGTCGAGCTGGTCGGCCAGATAGGAGAGCACGTCGAGCATCGTGGGGTCGGCCCAGTGCAGATCCTCTACCACCACCACGAGCGGCGAGCCCGCAGCCATCGTCCGAAACAGAGATCGCCACGTCGTCAGCAGGTCGCGGTAGATCTGACGTGGATCGGACGCCTCCGCACCGTCCTCGTGCAATCCGATCGTCGACGCGAGAGCGCGGATCGCCCTCGCCTCGTCCAGTGTCTCGGGGCCAAGGCGAGCGCGCACGAACTCTTGGATCTTGCGGAACGCGGCTCGCGCCGAATCGGAGGCAAGCAATCGCGCTTCACTCTTGAGGATCTCGCCCAGAGGCCACAGCGTTACGCCCTCTCCATATGGAAGGCATCGCCCATGAACGACCGAGGCCGTCCAACGATCACGCGCCTCCCTCACGAAATGCTCGACCAGCCTGGTCTTCCCGATGCCGGCGTCGCCGACGACCGTCGTCAATCGCGCGCGGCCCTCCCGCGTCACTTGCTCCATCACCGCGTAGAGCCCCTCGAGCTCCTTCGTGCGGCCCACGAGCGGATCCCCGGCGGCCGCGCGGAGAGGATCTCCGACGCTGAGCTCGTCGCCGACGAGAAACGCGCTGACCGGCTCCGTCTTCCCCTTGAGCACCAGACGCTTTGCGGTCAAGGCGTAGCTCTTCGCGATAGCGCGCCCGGTTCGCTCCCCCACCAGGATCGAGCCGGGCTCCGCGTTTTGCTCGAGACGAGCCGCCACGTTGACCGCGTCCCCGGTGACGAGCAGATCGGCGTCGGGTCCGCCGGCCGCCGAGACCTGCCCGGTGTTCACCCCGATACGCACTTTTATCTGCTCGTCCGGCGCGCGCCCGGTGTTCCATTCCCGCAAGCGACGAAGCATCCGGCGCGCGGCACGCACGGCTCTGAGCGGATCGTCCTCGTGCGCGACCGGAACACCGAAGTCGGCCATCACCGCGTCTCCGATGATTCGCTCGACGGTGCCCCCCTCGGCCTCGATCTCCTCGGCCATCGCCTGGAAGAAGTCGGTCATCAGGGCTCTGGTCTCGTCAGGCGACATCCGCTCCGCCTGGGCGGTCGAGCCCACGACGTCGGCGAACAGGACGGTGACGAGCTTGACCATCTCGGGGGGCCACGTCGACTGCTCGAGTCGAGCTCCGCACGCGAC
>DATBND010000285.1:0-3503 GCA_036554505.1 Actinomycetota bacterium
CAACGGACCGGTCACGGCGCACGTCGGCTGGACCCCTGCTGGTCGCCGCTCTGGTTTGGCTCTTGTTTTTGGCCTTTGCGGTTGCCGCCGGCCTCTAGATCCCGGCGGGCACGATGCCCACGCCGCGCACCACCAGGTACGTCGCCGGGCGCCATAGGGGCGTGCCGTCGGCGGAGCTGAGCGCGGTGAGCGTCAACGTCCTCGTCTTCTGGCCCGCCACGTCTTGCTCCGGGCCCAATTCGACGAGGCCGAAGCCCGACTCCTTGCGCGCCTCGCGCACGAGGAAGCTGGCGTCGATGTCGGTCGACCACCGGTTCTGCTCGGTTCCCGACGACAGGAACTCGACGATGCGCGGGACGTCCGGGTCGAGGTTGCGCTGGGGGTACTCGTACAGCCGATGACCGTGCGAGTCACCCGACACGATGAGCACCGGCGCCCCCAGGTCCTCGAGGAACTCGATGACCTCGGCCCACTCGGTCTCGAAGCTGCGACGCCATGAGCCCGGGCTTGCATCCGAGCCGAGCGTCTGCGGCGACGCGACGACCAGGAGGCCCGGGTCCTTCTCGGCCGCCGCCGCCATCGAGTCGAACAGCCACTTCTTCTGGGCGGCACCGATCTTGTGGCGCTTGTCCATCGGATCGTTCTTGCCCGTCGAGAAACGGCGACAGTCGAGGCAGAAGAAGTGGACGTCGCCGTACTGGAACGTGAAGTACGCGCCCGGCGGGTTGGCGTGCATCTCGTCCCATGCGTGGATCGTGAACGGGCGCAGCGTCTTGGCGTCCGCGTTGTTCTGTCCATAGTCGGCATCGTCCTGATAGAAGCCGAACGGCACGTCGCGCGTCATGCGCAGCAGGTCCCGATCCATGAGCATGCGCGTCCAGTGATCCTGATACGTGTCCGGATCGTGATCGATGACGCGGTTCTTCACGTACCCGAAGTCACCCTGGTGGAGATAGAAGTCGACCTGTTCCAGACGCGCCTGCTCGAACGAATGCCGGGGCGAGCTCTGCCACTTCGTGCACGAGCCGAACGCAAAGCGCACGGGGAGCCGCTGCGTTGGGTCGGGCCCCGTCCGAAACGACGACGACGGCCCGTAGACCCGCCGGCCGTTGCGGTCGGCGAACGCCCGCCAGTGAACGACGCTCGACGGCCCCAGCGTCGCGAGGTCGAGCTCGGCCCGCGCCGTCTCCGCGCGTCCTGTCCGGCCCGCGTGAACGATGCGCGTCGAGGTCGAGAACGTGGGCTCCTTCGAGACCTGGAACCCTACGGTCGCCGGTACGGCAGTCTTTGCGACCGCGCTCACGTGCTCGTTGTCGGGTGGGCCGACGAGCGAGTACACGATGTGCGCCGGCGTGACGGACGGACGGTCCTGGGAGTACGCGACGTACTCGAGCACGCGCAGAGCCGCGCCGCGGCCGTCGATCGCGTGCTCGGCAAACACGCCGAACGACCCGCGACCGGGGATCGTCTGGGGCGTCGCGTCGGTGACATCGATTCCCCATCGTGCGGGCTCGAACGCGCCGACGGGCCAGACCTTCGCCTTGATCGTCGCGGCGTTGGCTCCGCTGATGCGCGCGCGTATGCGATAACGCTGGTTGGGGAGGAAGCGGACGTCCTTCTTGGCCAGCAACAGCTCGTCGTGATGGTCGCAGCGCGTGAGGCGCAGCACGTCGTTCGGTCCGAGATAGATGGCGTAGTACGTGGCGTAGCCCGTCGCGCGCAGCACGATCCCGATACGAGCGGACGTGTTGGAGCTCGACACGGTCGCGCGCACGTCGAGGGTCTCGACCTCGTGATCGAGCACCAGGATCGGGTTGGGGCGGTAGTAGAGGCTGTTCTCGGTCGCCGGCAGACGGTAGATGGCCTTGCGATCCTGTATCGACCAGTTGCGTCCGTAGCGCTGGTTGTACCAGTCAGAACCCCAGCCTCGCCTGTCGGGCCGCTTGAAGTCGTCGTAGAAGAGCGCGTGAGGTTTCTTCTCCTTGTGCTTCTTCTTGTTGCGTTTTCCACGCGCGAACGACGGGACGGCGCGCGACAATGCGGCGCCCGTCACGGCGGCGGCCCGGAATATGAAAGATCGTCTCGTGGTCGACATGGTCCTGCCCGACGTTTCGCCTAAGGTAGCCGTGCTGGTCTCACTAGTATGAGGGTTCTGCGGAGGGTTCTTCCATGGAGTTGCCCGAGGTTCGCCTCAAGGAGATGGAGGCTCGGTTCGAGCAGATCGAGCGCGAGCTCGCCGATCCCTCGATGGGCGACAGGCCCGACGACCTCCGCGCGCTCGGCAAGGAGCACTCCGAGCTAAGGGGCGTCGTCGAGGCGTGGCGGAGCTACCGGCGCGCGGCGGACGACCTGGAAGAGGCGCGCGCCATGCTCTCCGGGAGCACCGGCGAGGAGCGCGCCTACGTGGAAGAGGAGATCGCCGAGCAGCAGGCCGTCCTCGAGCGGCTCCGCACGTCGATCACGGACGCGCTCATCCCCAAGGACCCCAACGACGAGCGCGACGTCATCGTCGAGATCCGCGCGGGAGCCGGCGGGGACGAGGCGGGCTTGTTCGCCGCCGACCTCTATCGCATGTACACGCGTTACGCCGAGACCAAGCGGTGGAAGGTCGAGGTCCTTACGTCGAACCCAACCGGCATCAACGGCTTCAAAGAGGTCACGTTCGCGATCAAGGGGAAGGGGGCGTGGTCGCGCCTCAAGCACGAGGCGGGAGTGCACCGCGTGCAACGCGTGCCGGTCACGGAATCGAGCGGCCGCATCCATACGTCGGCGGCCGCGGTGCTCGTCCTTCCCGAGGCCGAGGAGGTCGACGTCGAGATCGATCCAAAGGACTTGAAGATCGACGTCTATCGGTCCAGCGGCCCCGGGGGCCAGTCCGTCAACACGACCGACTCGGCCGTTCGCATCAAGCACCTCCCCACGGGCGTCGAGGTCGCGTGCCAGGACGAGAAGTCACAGCTTCAGAACAAGGAGAAGGCGATGCGCATCCTGCGAGCTCGCCTTCTCCAGGTGAAACAGGAGGAGCAGCAACAACAACAGGCCGAGGAGAGGCGCTCGCAGGTACGGTCGGCCGACCGCTCCGAGCGGATCCGCACGTACAACTTCAACGAGAACCGCGTGACCGATCACCGCATCAACCTCACGATCCACCGCCTCGGCGAGATCCTCGAAGGTGACCTGGACGACCTCGCGGACGCGCTGGTCGCGAACGCGCGCGACACGGAGCTCGGGGGCGGGAGCTGACGAGCCCCGGCGCGCTCGTCGAGGACGCCATCCGCACCCTCGAGTCGGCAGGGGTGGTCTACGCGCGCCGTGAGGCGGAGTGGCTTCTCGAGACGGCTTCGGGCCTGTCGCGCGCGGAGATCGTCACCGAGGGCGCGCGGGTCGACGAGGCAACGGTGCGCAGGCTCGACCGCCTCGTCGCGCGGAGGGCGGCGGGCGAGCCGCTTCAGTACGTCACGGGGGTCGCCGGGTTTCGAAGGCTAGAGCTCGCGGTAGGCCCC
>DATBND010000317.1:0-18921 GCA_036554505.1 Actinomycetota bacterium
GCCTTCGTCCCGATCTTGTAGCTCTTCGCCTGCGGAGCCGCGACGACGTGGAAGGTCCTGACCCGAACGACCTCTCTCTTCTGCGATCCCGCCGAGCCGGCCTCGCGTCTCTTCTGCGATCCCGCCGAGCGAAGCTGTTGCATCGCCGTGCCGCGGCAGGGGATCCCCACGGCCGCGGCACGTGCCGGGAGGGCCGGCAGCGCGGCGAGCAGCAACGCTGCCGCAACTACCGTTCGGATCCGCCCTCTCACGTCGCGCCCCCTCGGGCCGTTCGTCTCGTCTTTAGTGGTGGTGGCCGGCGTGGTCGAACAGCGCGTCGGCCTTCTTCGGGCCGTTTACGACCGGGATGATCAAGCGCGTCTTGCCCTCGAGCCAGTTGATGTCGAGGAACGGGCAGTTCGTGGGATCGGTGCACGTGGCGTTCGGCTTGGGCACCGACCACTCGTTTATCTCGGTCTGGATGTTCAGCATGATCGTGTTGCCCTTGGTGAAGGTGTAGTCGACGGGCTTTGCGACCACGGTCATGCTGAACGGCTTCGCCGGGTCATCGATCGGGATCGGCTCGGCGAGGCTCTTGCGGTAGCGGGAGTCGAGCCAGCCGCGCGTGACGCCGACGAGCGCCTCGGGGTTCGTGTTGACGTGGTTGCCCTGGACCATTTGGTGGTCGTCGGGGTCCATCTCGAAGATGCTCGGCGTGTAGGTGATCCACTCGCGGTATGCGGTCGAGTAGATCTGCACCTTGATGTTGCCGAACATGCGCATGTTCTTCTTTAGCGCCAGGCTCTCGAAGGACCACCAGTCGTGGTCACTGCGCGAGTGGTGCGACGCGTGCGACTCGGTGTTGATGCCGGCGGACGGGAACGACGCCTCTGCCAGTGGCCCCTGCGACTCGTAGTACGCCCTCGACATCGGCTTGCTGGGGAGGAGCTTCCACTCGTAGTCGTCGGGGTTCGTGCGCGGCGTCCACTGCGCGTAGAGCTTGATGTTGCGGACCTTCGGCATGCCCTTGGCGAACTCGCCCGGGCCTTCACGGTCTGACATCTGGCTGACGACGCTGGGCATCTTCTGGATGTTGTTCTTCTTGCCCATGAGGTAGTGGTCGAACCACGCCTGGACGGTCTTCCCGTAGTCCCCGCCCGGCGTGCCGTGCGCGGCCCAGCGGGTGCCCATGTAGAGCACTCGCTTGGGCGACTTCTTCAGCGCGTGGAAGAGGTTCCACGACTCTTCCTGCTTGACGTTCCAGTCGCCCCAGTTGGCGCCGATGAGCACCGGGATGCGGATGTCGCCTGCGTCCTTGATGTAGTCGCGCTCGAGCCAGAACTCGTTGTAATTCGGCGTGTCCATGTTGTAGCCGCTGCTGACGTGCTCGACTTCGTCACACGGGGTGATCGTGGACTGCATCTTGTCGGCCCACGTCGGGTCCTGTACGTCGGTCGGAGGCGGCATGGCGAAGCCGAAGTCGAAGCCGACCGGAGTGTCGAAGCCCTGCTCGTCGATGATCAGGCCGTTGGTCGGGCCCTCGTTGCCGAGCTTCTCGTTGTTGAACGCATAACGGATGCCGCCGGAGTACGCGTACTCGTACCAGCGAGAGATGGCGGCCTCGGGGACGATCGTCGTCAGGTGCGGCGGAGCCTCGGTCGCGGCCGCGATCGCGGTCGTCCCGTCGTAGGAGCCGCCGATCATGCCGATCTTCCCCGTCGACCACTTCTGCTTGGCGAGGAACTCGACGAGGTCGGCACCGGACTCACGCTCGCGGATGCCGCCGTAGTCGTAGCAGCCTCCGGAGTTGCCCGTTCCGACGAGGTGCGCGTACGCCTGCGCGTAGCCCAGCGACACCATGCCGGTGCCCGCGGCACCGCCGAGTGCGCTGTAGGGGGAGTAGGTGAGGACGACCGGAGCCTTGACGTCCTTGCCGTCGAGGACCGGGCGGTTCACCTCCATGTAGACGATCCCGTGTCGGGTCTCGACGTTGTAGGTCTCGTTCAAGACTTCGTAAGCCGGTGCTCCCTGCGCCGCGGCGGAGCCGGCCGGCGCGACGAGAAGGCCAGCGATGAGCATGGCCGAAAGCGCTCCGGCGAGCTTCCAGTGGCGTTGCATCTCGGTCCCCTTCCTGGTCCGTGAACTATTCGTTGTCTCGGCGGGCCGGTCGCGCTGCCGACGACGGCGGCCACAAGGCGAATGTTCGACTCCCCCCCGCCGTCTCCTGCGCCTCCTGACGTCGGCGGGCCGCCTGGCGTTCGGCCCCCGCGCCCCATTTGGACGGGTACGGGCGAAAAGACGTCCGCCCCGGGTTCTCGACCCATCGGACCCGTAGGGTCTAGGCGTGTCCCAGGCCCCCGCACGCCGCGCCGCCCACGACGAGGACTCGCTCTTCGTCATCGCCTTTCGGCGCATCGTCCGGCGGCTGCGCCACGACGCGGGAACGCCGGAGTTCGGGCGCCTGCTGCTGGTCCAGGCATCGGGGTCGGCCGGGGACGCCCTGCTGGCTCTGGCGCTGGCGGGCTCCTTGTTCTTCTCCGTGCCGGAGACCACCGCCCGGGGGCGGGTCGGCCTCTATCTCGCCCTGACGGTCGCTCCGTTCGCCATCGTCTCGCCGCTGTTGTCGCGCGTCCTCGATCACTTCCGCGGGAGCCTGCGGTGGGCGATGTTGATCGCGTCTCTGGGCCGAGGCGTCCTCGCGTGGCTCCTCGCGACCCGGCTCGACTCCCTGTATCTGTTCCCCATCGCCTTCGGGGTGCTCGTGATGTCGAGGGCCTCGCTCGTGGTAAGGGGGGCGGCCCTGCCGAACCTCGTCCCGGAGGGGCGAGCCCTCGTCACGGCCAACGCGACCCTGTCCAAGACCGCCGCGCTCGCGGCGCTCGCCGCCGGCATCCCGGGGATCGCGCTGGTCAAGTGGCCCGGCCCCGGGCTCGAGCTGCTCGTCGCCGCGGCGGTTTATCTCGCCGGCGCGATCCCCGCGCTGAGGCTTCCCAGCGCGAAGGGCCGGCGCCACGAGACCGAGCGCCTCGGGGGACGTCACAGCGCCCGAAGCCCCTCGGTCCGTCAGGCCCTGGTCGCCATGGCCGGCCTTCGCCTTCTCGTCGGCTTCCTGGTTTTCCATCTCGCGTTTGCGTTGCGGCGCGAGGACTTCGGGTCGTTGGGCCTCGGCCTCCTGATCGGATCGGCAGCGATGGGCGGGCTCGTCGGAGCGATCGTCTCGCCGCGCCTAAAGCGCGCGTTGCGCGAGGAGGGGATCGTGGTCGTCTCCCTCGTCGTCGCAGGGCTCGCCGGGCTGTTCGTAGGCAGGTGGTTCTCGCTGTTCAACGCGGGCGTGCTCGTGTTCGCGTTCGGAGCCGCGGGCGGTAGCGCCAAGGTCGCGTTCGACGCCATCGTCCAACGCGAGACGCCCGAGGGCGCGCGCGGCTGGGCATTCGCACGGTTCGAGTCGTTCCTACAACTCGCATGGGTCGCCGGTGCCGCCGTCCCACTCGCGCTGGCGATCCCCTCGGGGCCGGGTGTGTTCGCCGCGGGCGTGGCGGCCAACCTCCTCGGGATGCTCTACGTCGCCGGGCGCCGGCAGGTGCAGAGATCGACCCGGCCGCCTCAGCGCGACGCGCTCTGACGTAGTCTGCGACCTCGGCGAGCAGGCATGCACGCGGAGCCTGCTGAGCGGCTAGTCGGGGGGCGCACATGAACATCGTCTTCAAGGGGTCGGAGAAGCCGACGCTCGGTGTCGAGATCGAGGTGCAGCTGGTCGACGAGTCGGGCGCGCTGGCGACCGAGCCCGCCGCCACGAAGATCCTCGCCGAGCTGGGTGACGAGCCGGGCTTCAAGCACGAGCTGCTCGAGTGCACCATCGAGGTCATCACCGACGTCTGCCAGAGTGTCGGCCACGCTCGTGAGGACCTGGGTGGGAAGATCGATCGGCTCATCGAGGTCGCCGACGGATTCGGCTATCGGGTGGTCTGCACCGGCACGCACCCGTTCAGCTCGTGGGCCGACCAGACGGTGTCCCCCGACCCTCGCTACCACCGTCTCATCGAGGACTGTCAGTGGACCGCCCGTCGCCTTCTGATCTTCGGCGTGCACACCCACGTGGGCGTGGGGTCGGGGGAGGAGGCGATCGCGATCGCGAACAGCCTCGCGACGTTCATCCCGCACTTCCTCGCCCTGTCGTCGTCGAGCCCTTACTGGATGGGACGCGACACCGGGCTGGCGTCGACTCGTTCGAAGATCTTCGAGTCGCTCCCAACCGCGGGGCTCCCGTACTCGATGGAGAACTGGGGTCAGTTCCAGCGTTTCATGCGCACGCTCATCGGGGCGGGGACGATCCGCAGCATTCGTGAGGTGTGGTGGGACATCAGGCCGCATCCCGGCTTCGGCACGCTCGAGCTCCGCATATGCGACGGGATTCCGACGATGGACGAGCTGTGCGCGATCGTCGCGCTCAGTCAGTCGCTGGTCGTGTGGCTGTCGGATCAATACCTGAACGGAAACGAGATCCCACAGCACCGCGCGTGGACGGTGCGCGACAACAAGTGGCGCGCCGCGCGTTACGGGGTCGACGCCGAGATCATCCGCGACGAGGACGGCAACGTGATGTCGCTTCGTCGATCGATCGGCGATCTCGTAGAGCGTCTGTCGCCGGTAGCCGAACGCCTTGGCTGTCTCGACGATCTGAACGGCATCAACTCGATCCTCGAACGCGGAACGTCCGCGGTGAGGCAGCGCGAGGTCTTCGCCGAGACGCGCGACCTGTCGCGGGTCGTCGATCTGCTCGTGAACGAGATGAAGACGGGCACGCCGACCCCGCTCAAGGACGGAAGCCTGATCGGCGGGACGGTCGTCCACGGCGACCCGCTTCCCGGCGAGCACGATCACTAGCCGAGCGTCTCCGTAGGGCCGAGCGCGCGTACGTCGCCCTGGCGGCGGGTGACGCTCGTCGCGTCGAGCCACTCGCACAGCGGCACCGCGTATTTGCGACTCGTGCCGAGAAGGTCGCGGATCTCGGCGACGGTAAGGGGGCCGCGCTCCTCGATCGCGCTGCGAACGCGCGCTATGGCGTCGTCGGCTCGTCGTCTCGTCAGATAGAAGTCGCCGATCCTCACGAGCTCTCCTGCGTCCACGAGCGCGCGCACGAGCGCGGGGTCGCCGCCGAGGTCCTTGGCGAATGGGGGCTGGAATCCGCTCGCCTCGATGCGACCGACCAGCTCGTCGCGCGCACGCTGCTCCTGGGGGGCGAGCTCGACCCGGTGGGCCTCGAGGCGGACGATGGCGCCGTCCTCCACGACGTCCGGTGTGATCCCGATCAACGCGTCGAACTCGCGCGACTCCAGCGCGGTCGCGGCGCGCGCGACCTCCCGGCTCGGCCCGCGTTCGAGTGGGCGCGCGCGATGGTGCGCGCCGAGCGCGTCGCGCAGACCTTTCTGCAGCTCGGCCAGACGCCGGGCCGACACGAGCAGACCGCCCAGCGCCTGAACGCCGGGGACGGGCCCGGTCGTACCCGCGCGGAGCTCGGCGTCGTCAACCGGGAGCGAGCCGTACGTCTCGAGGAGCCTCTCCAGGCTCTCGCTTGCAGACGCGTCCTGCAGCCGCGCGAGGAGCTCGACGCGTTCGAGGTCGTCGCGCCGGGCGCGGGGCGCGAGCGGGTCCAGGATGGTGCCGCCCCCGAACGTCAGCACGCGTCCGGCGTCTCTGAGCACGAAGCGGTCGCCGCGCGCCATCGGAAGCGCGTCTCTGAGATGAAGCTGGGCGAACCCGTCGTGGCCCGGCTCGATCGGCCCCCCTCCATAGAGGCGGATACGCACGGGCGTCTCGGCGGAACCAACATAGAGAAGGTGTGCCCCTCGTTCGTTTAGCTCGTGCGCCCTTCCGGCGAGCTTCTCGTCGACGACGCGCACGTACGCGTCGACCACCCGCGACGCGCGCCAGGCTCCAGGTGAGACGACGGCGTCTCCTCGTTGCGCTCCCTGTCGCTCGAGGCCGGCGAGGTTCAGCGCGACGCGATTGCCGGGCTCGACGGTCGCGATCTCCTTCTTGTGGCTCTGGATGCTGCGGATCCGCGCGTGCCGCCGTTCGGGCACGATCTCGACCGCGTCACCGCTCGAGAAGGAGCCACCTGCGAGGGTGCCTGTGACGACCGTTCCCGCGCCGGCGATCGTGAACACGCGGTCGACCCAGAGGCGCGGCCGGCCGTGGTCCGGCGCGGGCGGCGTTGCACGCACCGTCTCGTCGAGGGCGGCGACGAGCTCGTCGATCCCCTTGCTGGTGACGGCCGAGCACGCGATCACCGGGGCCGACGCGAGCGTCGAGCCCTGGAGTCGCTCCTCGACCTCCATTCGCGCGAGCTCGAGGTCGTCCTCGCTCACCGCGTCGGCCTTCGTCAGCGCGACGACGCCTGCGCTCACGCCCAGGACGTCGAGGATCGCAAGGTGCTCGGCCGACTGCGGCTTCCATCCCTCGTTAGCCGCGACCACGAACAAGCACACCGTGATGCTGCCCGCCCCCGCGAGCATGTTCTTGATGAAACGTTCGTGACCGGGGACGTCCACGAGCCCGATCTCCAGACCGGACGGGAGCCGGAGCCACGCGAAGCCGAGGTCGATCGTGAGCCCCCGGCGCTTCTCCTCGGCGAAGCGGTCGGGGTCGATGCCGGTTAGACGCTCGACCAGCGTCGATTTGCCGTGATCGACGTGCCCCGCGGTGCCGATGACGTGCATGCCGTGACCCTAAGTGGGCGACCGGGCTGATCGATGCGATTGAGAAAGCTGTCACACCCTGCCGTTAGCCTCTGGTCATGGCCCATCGAGGGGAGATACGCGCTGATTCCAGCCGTTCTGGAGAATTTCGTCGCCACACACTGGTTATCCACAGGGCGGGTGTGTGAAAGTGACGGCCTCGGGCTGGACCGGCGGGAAAGGATCCATGGGCGCGTCGCACTCTCGATCGGTCGAGAAAACGGACCCCCGTCACTTCAAGGACGAGATCCTCGATCGCTTGGCAGAGCGCTACAACGTGGCTCAGTTCGTCAGCTTTGGTCCTGCCAGCATGGCCATCCGCTACTGTCGAATTCTCGGAACGAATCGTCCGGAGAGCGGCGAGGCAGCGATCCGGCATCTGCTGAAGACGTCCGTGGAGAAGTCCGTCAACGTTCGTAGCTACGAGCCGTTCCAATCCAAGAGCCGGGCGTTTCATTACGGGTTGACCAATGCGGACGAAGTCCTCACCGTCGTGCGGTCTCTTCAAGACGCCGGGCTCCACACGATCGTGAACGAGACGATTGATACCGGCGACGGAGGTGTGTCGGGTGTCGTCTCCGGAGGGATCTGCGAGTTTGCTCCCGACGACACGCCGCGCTGCGTCGAGAAGCCCGGGACGGCGGCCTTCACCGTAGAGGACGCAGAGCACGTCCTGACGACCGTCTACGGATTCGACCCTGCCCTCGACTTCGAGCACGATCTGCGAGTCGAGTTCAGCCTTCACCCGCAGCGTCGCGGATTGCGACATGAGCACATGGTCGTGTGGGAGAGCGAACATTTCGAGGGCTCTTCGCTTACGACCTCCATTCGCTGGCCCAATCGGTTCAGCAGGATGCTCGGCGACAAAGTCTTCGGCCTACTGGTCGCTGACGCGATCGGTCTGCACGTGCCCGAGACGACGGTGGTCAACAGGAGGGTCGCTCCCTTCCGCTTCGGAGTTCCCACCGGAACCGGGGAGACTTGGATCAGGACGGCGCCCACCGAGCAGCTGCCAGGCCGCTTCACCACACAGAAGGGCTGGATAGATCCCTACGCGCTGCTCCTTGAGGAAGATCCTGACGGCCATTCCATCGCGTCCGTGATAGCTCAGGAGGGCGTTGACTCCGTCTACGCGGGCGCGCTCCTCGCGCAAGAGGGCGGGTCGATCATCCTCGAGGGAGTCAGGGGCACCGGGGAGGACTTCATGGTTGGCGTAGTTTCTCCCGACCGTATCCCGCGCCACGTGCGAGACGAAGTAACTCGACTGTACGAGCGTGCACGAGCTCGTTTGGGACCAGTACGAATGGAGTGGGGATTCGACGGGACACGTTGCTGGGTGCTTCAGCTGCATGTTGGGGCCGTGGCGGCAGGTGCGAGCTCGGTCATCTATCCCGGCGACGCGGGAACCTTCCACAGGTTCGCGGTCGAGGATGGCATTGAGGACCTTCGAGCGCTGATCAACCGCGTTCAAGGAACGGGGGCAGGAATCGTCTTAGTCGGAAACGTCGGGATAACGAGCCACTTCGGCGACCTCTTGCGACGAGCTCAGGTACCTTCGCGTATCGAGTCGGCCTAAGCCCTCCCGCCCACCACACTGAGCTCTGCGTAGAGGTCCTGCGCCGATTTGTCATTGAGCGAGATCAGATAGTTCGCTACCCCCAGGGCCTCTTCGTGCCGGCGGAAGCGAGCAGGAACCTCGGAGGGCTGGTCGAGCAAACGATCGAAGAGGAACGTGATCACGTGCTCGGCTCGGGCGTCCGAGGCCTGAACCTGCTCGCTCCGGTAGTACCTCCGCGTGAGGAGGTCGAGCAGGTTGCGGATGGTGACCTGATGGTTGGGCGAATTGACGACGACTCGTCCGTCCTCGGTCCTGATCCCTTTTGCTGACCGCTCCTCCAATTCGTCCAGACGTCGAGACGTTGACGTAGCGAGATCATCGATCGATCGAGCAATCAGGTTCGCTACGGTTCTGCGCCTCCGAAGCTCGGGCCCGGCTTCCGTGGGCCACCTCTGTTGCCCGCGGGCGGTCCAGGCTTGATGGGCTCCCTCGACTAGTTCTCCAAGCATCGGCGATACATCAGCCGTCTCCTCAAGGGTCAGATAGTTGCCTGCGATCGCGTCGTCGAGGTCGTGGGAGAGGTAGGCGAGCACGTCGGCCGCGTCAACGATCTGCCCCTCCAGCCCAGAGTTCGGAACATCCGTGAATTCACCAAACGAGATGGGATCGTCGAACGGCGTCGCGTGTCTGGCAATCCCTTCCCTCGTTGCCCACGTCAGATTGAGGCCGGGGAAGTCCATGTAAGTAAGCTCGACATCGTCGACCACGGCCAGTGAGTGAACATTTGCGTTCCAGTCTGCGTGCCCCGCTTTGTTCAGCGCGTTCCTGAGAGCTCGCTCGCCCGCGTGACCGAACGGGGGGTGCCCTAGGTCGTGCCCTAACGCAATCGCCTCGGCCAATGGTTCGTTTCCACCGATCTCGCGCGCGATGCCGCGAGCCACTTGAGCTACTTCGATGACGTGATTGAGCCGCGTTCGAAAGTGTGTCGAGCTTGAGTTGTCGGTGAGACTCTGGACCTGAGTCTTGTATTGGAGTTCCCTGAAGGTTTCGGAATGGATGATTCGGTCGCGATCGACCTCAAAACTGCTGCGAGGCGAGGGTGCCTGATGCTGCAAGAACCGACGGTCGCTGTAAGGGCGATGGTCCGGCGTCGCCGCGGTATTCATCGCACGCTGGCTCCTCCAACTAGCAATAACAGTGCGATGCCGGTCGTCATTGCACTCGCCAGCCAGTATGGCGCGTGGCGGGGCCGTACGAGTGCCATACGCGAGAACAGAAGCGCTCCTAGCGCGTACCCTACGGCCCACCAACTCCAACCAAGTTGATGACCGAAAACGAGCAGAAGTGCGGTAGCCAGGATCGTCACCAAGAGAAGCACGTAGCTGGCGCTAGTCAAGGACAGGCTCAAGGTGAATCTCGACTGGGTCATGCGCCACATGTCCCAGACCGGAAGGAGCATCAGGAAGAGAAGAAATCCCGTCGCGATCCACCAACGAGCCTCAGCGCCTAAGTCTGTCAGTGAGAAAATCCCCATTAGCCCAAGCGATGAAACGACCAGGTGGAGAAAAGCGCTTGCCTCGCGCGTTCGCGCGATTTTGTATTCCACCCGCCGAGAGATGTCCTGCGCCTCGCGGTGATAATTCCTCGCGAGCGCTTCTCTCAGAACAGCACTCTCACGGTCGATCAGGTGCGCCCACTTTTTCCCCTTGTCCTCCGCAATAAGGGCGAAGTAGATCAGCGAATAATCTTGCTTCTCTGCGGGATCTCGAGAACCGAAGTGGCTGGTCGGACCCAGCCCAGCGAGTGTCAAGAGTAGTGCTAGCGCGACGCTCACTAGAAACGCGATGAAGAAAAAAGTAGAGACGTCAAGGCTCGTGCGATCGAATGTCATCAAAGGTAGGAAGTCGTCACTGTCACGCAGCTGCGTGTATACGGTGATGCCTGCAGCCGTCAAGAAGGCGATCCCTGTGAGCATTCGATTCAACTTGTCATCGTGATGCTTAACCGCTGAGAGAACCTCGTCGTAGCTGACCTTGAAAATCTCGGTCTTTGCCTGCCATTCATCGCGTCGAGTCGGCGTGGCATGCGCGCTCGTCCCCATGGGTCCCCTTCCGCTCGAAGAACTCAGATTTTACCGGCCTGCTCGGTATGCTTGACGATCGCCTGCTGCGACCGTCCGGCGCAGCCGTTAGTACGCCGACGGAACTGGGTAGCGAGGGCGCATGCCTGTTGCCGCGATCGTCGATGTCGACGGGACCCTCGTCGACACCAACTATCACCACTCCATCGCGTGGTTCCGCGCCTTTCGACAGTTCGGCGTGACGCTCCCGATATGGCGGATCCACAGGCACATCGGGATCGGCTCCGATCGCATCATCGAGTCGCTCGTCGACGACGGCCTCGAGAACGAGCACGGCGACGACATCCGCACCGCCCAGGGTGTGCTGTACATGTCGCTCATCGACGAGGTACGGCCGCTCGACGAGGCGCGCGACCTCTTGGCCGACCTGCACGAGCGCGATCACCCGGTCGTGCTCGCAAGCTCTGCCAAGGAACAGGAGATCGAGCGATATCTCGACGCGCTCGACGCGCGTTCGTTGATCGCCGGGTTCACGACCTCTGCCGACGTCGAGAACACGAAGCCCGACCCCGACGTGGTCAAGGCGGCGATGGAGAAGGCCGGCGCGTCGAAGGCCGTGATGATCGGGGACTCGACCTACGACTGCGCCGCCGCGCGCAACGCGGGCATCGAGATGCTCGCGGTGTTGACCGGCGGGTTCTCCGAGGAGGAGCTGCGCGAGGCCGGTGCCGCGGAGGTGTTCGACTCGATCGGCGCATTGCGCAAGGGCCTCGAATCGTCCCCTCTGCGTTGACCGACGGAGTAGTCACACACCATGGCCCTAAAGGGGGGGTTATCTACTTGACACAAGGTATCTCCTACTGCTTAGATGGGGGTATGGGATCAGTCTTTGCAGGTGAGCGTGGGTTTTCGGCCTCTTTCTTGGCTTCCTCTCGGGCCTTTTTTGGGAACAATTTCTTGATTGCCTCCTCGTCGGTCAGCTCGCGGGCCTTCGGTTTGCGCCTAGGCATGGGGGCCTCCCGATGAAGGTCGGACAGGAGGCGACGAGCAGGAGCCACAACGCCGCGGTGAACGCCCACGGCAAAGGGGCGATGAACCTGGTGAAGTTGATCGAGCAGTTCGGCTCGGAGGACAAGTGCCGGGAGTACCTGGAAGACCTGCGCTGGCCCGATGGACCTGCCTGCCCACGGTGCGAGTCCAAGTCGTTGTCTCGGGTGGCCGCCCGCAACCAGTTCGATTGCAACTCATGTCGCTACCAATTCTCGGTCAAGGTCGGCACCGTGTTCCATGACTCCCACCTTCCCCTTTGGAAGTGGTTCCTCGCCACGTACATGATGTGCAAGTCCAAGAAGGGCATGAGCGCGAACCAGTTGAAGCGGACGCTCGACGTGTCCTACAAGACGGCCTGGTATCTGTGTCATCGCATCCGACACGCGATGGACGTTGCCGATCCCCAACTGCTCACGGGCATCGTGGACGTGGAGCAAAGCTTTGTCGGCGGCAAGCACAAGAACCGCCATTCGTCCAAGCGGGCGCGCGGTCACACGGGCGGGCACGCCGACAAGACGATGGTGATAGGCGCGGTCGGTCGCGATGGTGGGGTGCGCTTCCAGGTGGATCGCCGCGGGCCGTCCTCGATCGTTCTGAGTGCGTTCATCGCGGCGAACGTGGACGACGAGGAAGCTACCGTCTACACGGACACCGCAGGCGGTTACGGGAAGCTCAAGCAGATGGGTTTCAAGCACGAGACGGTTGACCACTCCGCTGATGAGTGGGTACGGGCCGACGTTCACACGAACACCGTGGAGTCTGTCTGGTCCCTCTTGAAGCGGTCCATCGTCGGCAGCTACCACCAGCTTTCGACCAAGCACCTTGAGTCCTATCTGGACGAGATCGCCTTTCGCTTCAACAACCGCAACAACCCGTTCCTTTTCAGGGACACGCTGATCGCCATGCTGGACGCAGAAACGTTGACCTACGCCGAATTGATTGGCCCGAGCGACTAGCCAGTCTCCAACTCCTCTCGCAACAAAGCGACAGCACGGGCGCGCTCCCGACTGATCTGCGACGATGGAGCGGATCGCGAAGGCGTTGAAGGTGCCCCTTAGCAAGCTGGTGGCCGACGCCGAACGGGGGCGGTGAGTCGTCACCATTTCAGCTCGGGGCGGTACTCAAGCGGGTCCGCCCCTTTCGGCCACCACAGCACTCGAAAGAGTCCAGGCGAAGGTAAGGGTGCTCCCGGAAACTCACGGGGGTAGTAGATGGAGACTTCACCACTCGTCTCAAACGAGGAGACGTAGGCGTACCTCTGCGCCCGGTACATGGCCTCCTGCCGAGGCGGGGCGACCATGCAGATCACTTCTCCCCTGAAACCCTTGGGTATCCGCAGTTTGAAGGTGATCTCGACGCGCCCATCACTGTCTGCGTAATGAGAGTGGTCGGGGGCGAAGATGCCGCTGGGGGTGTCCCAGGTCATGTTGGCAGACAGTAGCTGAGGTGGCGGCTTGATCTCGTCCTTCTTGATGACCGTACCCGCGGCGAAATCATCAACGCCGGGGCCACTTCGCGCTGGGGGGCGGTTGCGGATCGCGCGTAGGTGAAACCAGGCGCTCGTCATCATGTATCCACCGAATACCAGCACCACGACGGCCAGCGCCGGAAGCGTCATGAAAAGCACGACCCCAATGAGCAGGACAATGAAGCCTGCCCAAACGAGGAATAGGAGGGCATTGAGGCGAGTTTCCCAGCGCCCGATGAAGTCCAGGAGGCGCAAGAACTTCTTACCCGCCTCTTGAAGTTGCGCCCACTTGGAACCGTCGCCCATGAGCGCATCCTAGTGATGGAGCGGATCGCGAGGTGCTGGACGCGGAGACGCTGACCAACGCCGAGTCGCTCGATAAGAGCGTCTAGCTCACTCATCGGGAGTCGGCTCCGTTCGCAACTTCCTCCACCACTTCTCGATTCTGTGGCTCTTTCTTTCTGTGATCTGCCCAGAGGCGTTCACGTAGAAGTGGTCTGTGACCGACCACCCGGGATTCCGCGGGGCCGTCCAGCGCACCCAATAGAAACCGCGCGGCAGAGGGACGCCGAGGTCTGGCGCGAAGTCGTCAGGAAGGACTACCCATCGGCCCCACGGGTAGCACTGTTCCGTTGCGACCGCGACCGCCATGCACACCCGTCGCCAGTTCTCTAGCTCGCACAACATGACCGGCAGAGGGTCGTATCGGTTTGGAGCCTGCACTTGCAGGTTCAAGATATGTCGCGGCGGACCGGCCCCTGTGAGCTGTCCGTGGTAGTGGTCCGGTTGCCATCTTTCTTTCCTCGGAAACAGCCTGCGCACCCGCCACAGGAGCCACCTGACGCGGCCCCTGACGTAAGAGGGCGCACCCGGCAGGAGCCAAGTGAAGACGATCACGGGCAAGATCGCGCCGCCTGCCACGATGAGCACCCATGCTGCGACCTCCACGGGCCACGACGGTCGTTCCGACGCCGCCAGTAGCCCGAGTCCTGCGGCTAGCAAAGCACCGGCCCCGGCCACAGCGTCCCAGGGAGGTTTCCGAGGTGGTGTCCGCATGCCGTCAATCCTACGCGCGGACCACCTGTATCAAGTAGATAACCCCCCCTAAAGGACTAGTCAGGCCCTGCCGATAACCATCTCGGAACATCCAGGACCCCCGTGGACCCCGCCCGGAACCCCACCGGGCACAGGATGAAAGAAGCGACCGACGCCCCCCGGTCGCTTCTTTTATTTGTCCTTCCTTTTCATTCCAACCCCCTTCCGGCAGCACCGCCGCGCCTCTACCGTGACCGTTATCGGGTGGTCAGGGTTTTCACGAAGGGGGTTCGGCATGGCGGAGCGAGGAAAGTCCAGGCTGCTCGCGGCGACGATGGTGACGGCGCTCGTCGTTCTCCTGCTTCCGTTGGCCACCCCCGCCGTCGCCAATCATCCGAACGCGTGTCTGGACGTCACGCCGGAGACGTCGAGTGGGGCGACGGGCACCACTCATACGCTGACCGCGACCCTCCGTACGTTGACCGGCTCACCGGCCGGGTCGGGCTGCACGCAAGGGCCCATCAACGCGACCAACGGCCCGGTCGCGATCGACTTCGAGATAACCGGACCGAACGATCCCGACGGCGGCGACAGCCCTGGGTCCCCGGACCGGACCTGCACGATCGCGGCAGGGACGTCGTCGTGCACGGTGTCCTATCCCGGAAACGCGACCGGCACCGACACGATCCGCGCGTGGATCGATCACGACGGCTCGAACGGGACGATCGAGGCGGACGCGGCCGAGACGCGGTGCGCGAACGCGCAGGGCGACGAGGGCGGATGCACACCCGCCAATGCCGGCGCGATCGGCGAGCCGGACATCACCGACGTGGTGCAGCGCACGTGGACGAGCGGACTGGCGGCCACGCGGCTCGATTGCACCCCCGAGACTGCTTCGACGCGACTCGGCGACGGCCACGTCGTTACCTGCACTGCACGGGACGCGAACGGCAACCCGGTCGCCGGAGTCGAGATCAACGCGGAAGCCACGGGTGACAACGATCCTCACAACGACGGCCCCGACGCGCTGACGAGCCCCGATTTCGCGTGCACCACGAACGCGGCAGGGACATGCACGTTCAACCACGGCGGAGCGACCGTCACCGGCACGACCACCTACCGCGCGTGGATCGACGCCGACAAGAACGACGCGACGGTGGAGGCCGACACGACGGAAGGACGGGACTCGACCGCGAACCCCGGCGCTACTGCGGAGCCCGACGCGACCGACGTGGTGACGAACGACTGGACGGGCACGCCTGCGACGCTCGACTGCGACGACGCGACGGGACCCGACACGGAACGAGAGACGAACCCGGCGACCGGCGCGGCGGATCCCACCAGCCGCGAGACGTACGCATGCACGGTGCGTGACGAACAGGGACGCACGATCCTCACGGTTGTGACGGTCAGGGGCGAGGTCATGAACGGGGTGAACGATCCCGACGCGGCCGACGGCGCGTCGCTCGACTCGCCGGATTACACGTGCCAGACGTCGGCCGGAGCGTGCACGATCACGGTTCCGCAGGCCGAGGGGGAGACCGGAACCGCGACGATCTGCTTCTGGGTCGGGACGACCTCGGAAGGCCAGGCGCTGTGCGCGGCGGAAGCGACCGGCGAAAGCCAGGCCGCCAACGGCAGCGACACGGGCAACGACCTCGCCGATCAGACGGAGCTGACGTGGGCGCGCGCGACGACCGCGGTCCGGCTCGATTGCACTCCCGAGATCGTCTCCAACGGACTGAATACCTCCAACGCCATCACGTGCACGGCGCGTAACTCGAGTGACGCCGTCGTCAGCGGTGCCAACATCGACGTGGAGGCCACCGGGGCCAACGACCCCGACAACGGGAACAGCCCGGGGTCGCCGGACTTCACGTGCACGACCAACGCGTCGGGCACGTGCACGTTCACGCACTCCGGCGGTACGACGCCGGGCTCGACGACCTACCGCGCGTGGATCGACGTGGATGGTTCGAACGCGACGGTCGAAGCCGACGCGACAGAGGCACGCAACGAGGGGACGACTCCGGGCGCGGTCGCGGAGCCCGATCTGACCGACGTCGTACTGAAGAGCTGGCTCGGTCCACCTGCCAAGGTGGCGATCTCTCCTGCCGCGGACACGGCATCGGTCGGGACGTGCAACGCGTTCACGATCACGGTGACCGACGCCGCCGACCAGCCGCTGGGCAACGTGACGCTCGACGTCGAGCAGGTGCACGCCCTGGCCACGAACACGACCGCAAACGACGAGCCCGCGGTGTCGTTCTGTACCCCGTCCGGCGGCCCGAACGTGTCGACGGTGGACACCGCGCGGGGCGACCGCGTCGAGAACCCGGACAACGTCGGAACCGCCGGCGGTGAGACGGCCGTCGTGACCGATGCCGCCGGCCGGGTCACGATCGGCGTCACCGTTCAGGGAGCGAACAACGCGCCCGGGACCGGAACGGTGAGCCTCACGGCGTGGCACGAGACCAGCGACAACGACGACCCCGACACGAGCGAGGCGCGCGCGACCGCGACCAAGACGTGGATAGTGCCTCAGGGCCGCACCATCGCCTGCAGCCAAGCGGTGGCGACCCATCCCACGGGCGCGAACCACGTCGTGACCTGCACGGTGCGCGATCGCTTCGGTGAGCTCATCGCCGGCGAGAACGTGACGTTCACTACGAGCGGGCCCGGCACGCTCGCGTCCCCGGCGGAGCAGACCACGAATG
The DNA here is from genome assembly GCA_036554505.1 of Actinomycetota bacterium. Classification (GTDB taxonomy): domain Bacteria; phylum Actinomycetota; class CADDZG01; order CADDZG01; family WHSQ01; genus DATBND01. The sequence goes on from DATBND010000317.1 coordinate 16,625, forward strand.
CCGGCGGCGTCGTGTCGGCGTCGTTCACGTCGCTCGACCCGGGCGTGCAGACGATCACCGCGACGATCACCGACGACCTCCAGGGTGCGGAGCCCGGTGAGGTCGACGAGTGCGACCGTGCGGCGAACGATCCCACCGGGGCTCCGGCCGGAGTGTGCGCCTCGTCCCTGACGCACACCTGGACCCAGGCCACGCCGTTCAAGGTCGAGCTGACCCCGGACGAGTCGGAGAGCCGGCCGGGCACGCAGCAGACCTACACGATCACGGTCACCGACGCCTCGGGGGCCCCGATAGCGGGGATCCATCTCGGTGCCACGCTGGGAGGTCAAGGCTCACTTCTTACCGACGGCGCGGGTCTCGTGACCGACGCCGAAGGGCACGCTCAGGCGACGATCCGATCCGACGTGCCCGGCAACACCGAGCTCGGGATCGGCTACACGGGCACGTGCGCCTCGGGCGGCGACTGCTTCGACACGTCGATTCATCACTGGGGCCCCGCCGCGTGCGACATCTTCGGCACGAACGGCTCCGACGTCCTGCAGGGCACGGCCGGCTCCGAGGTCATCTGCGGGTTCGGCGGGCGCGATCAACTGATCGGCAACGGAGGCTCCGACGTCCTGATCGGCGGCAACGGGGTCGACTCGCTCAAGGGCGGCACCGGCAACGACACGGTGCGCGGCGGCGGCGGTCGTGACGTGGCCAACGGTGGTGGCGGTTCCGACCTCGTCTCCGGCGGGCCGGGTAGTGACCGGATCGATGGTGACGCCGGCGACGACGAGCTCGTGGGCGGCAGTGGACGCGACAGGATCAACGGAGGCCGCGGGTTCGACGTCTGCCGCGGCGGAACCGGTCGTGACCGCGAGAGGAACTGCGAAGCTTAGAGGCTCAGGCCGGCGCGCTGAGCGCGCCGGCCACGAGCTCCGTCAACAGCTCGTCGTCCTCGGGCGCGATCGTGCGCACGTCGATGATCACCCTGTCCTCCTCGACCCGGGCGATCACCGGCACGCGCGCGTAGCGCAACGCGCGTCCGATCTCGGCGGCGCTCTTCTCGGAGTGCGAGATCGTGACGGCCCACGAGCCCAGCTCGGTCCCCGGCAACGACCCGCCTCCCGTCACGCTCGCGACCGCGGTGGCCTCGGCCTTGACCACGCGCTCGGCCCGGTCGCGCACGGCCGACGCGATCGTCTCGGCGCGCTCCTGTAGCGCGTCGGAGGGCGCAAGCGCCATCGCCCACAGCGGAAGCTCGCGCGCGCGGCCCTCGATGTAGGCGGCAACGGTCGCTTCCAGCGCGGCCAGGGTCATCTTGTCGGGCCGCACCGCGCGCATCAGCGGGCTGCGCGCGATCGTGTCCAACGCCGTCTTCCGTCCCAGGATGACTCCGGCTTGGGGCCCGCCGAGGAGCTTGTCGCCCGAGAACGTCACCACGTCGGCCCCCTCCGCGATGCAGTCCTCGACGAGCGGCTCGTCGGACAGCCATTCCGCCCCGGGCCCGGGTGTCAGCAGCCCGGAGCCGACGTCGTGCATGATCCACAGCTTGCGTCCGTGTGCCAGCCGCGCGAGGTCGCGCGCAGGCACCGTCGCTGTGAAACCGACCATTCGGTAGTTCGACGGGTGCACCTTGAGGATGATCGCCGTTCGCTCGGTGATGGCTCGTTCGTAGTCGACGAGGTGGGTGCGGTTCGTCGTGCCTACTTCGACGAGCGTCGCGCCCGATGCCGCCATCACGTCGGGGATGCGGAACTCGCCCCCGATCTCGATCAGCTCGCCCCGGCTGATGATCACCTCTTTGTCGCGCGCCAGTGCGGCGAGGGCGACCAGGACGGCGGCCGCGTTGTTGTTCACGACCAGCGCCGACTCGGCTCCCGTCAACGCGGTCAACAGTCGGTGCGCGTGGGCATGACGGCTGCCCCTCCGTCCGGACGTCAGCTCGTACTCGAGGTTGGAATAGCCGGCCGCCACCTCCACGACCGCGTCGAGCTGCGCGCGGCCCAAGGGCGCGCGTCCCAGATTCGTGTGGACGATCACCCCCGTTCCGTTCAGCACCCGTCGCATGAGTGAGCGGTCGTGGTCGTCGAGCACGCCGCGCGCCGCGGCGACGATGTCGTCGAACGACGGCGCGGCGTCGCCGGCTCTGACACGTTCGCGAGCGACGTCCACTGCCCGGCGGGCCGCGGCGGCGACGATGGGAACGCCGGCCTCGGACGTCAGTGCCGCGATCACGCGGTCGACCGAGGGGAGGTCCCGAAACCGCGCGTTGCCCGCGGACTCCATCTATTAGGGGTTGTAGTCCAGGATCC
>DATBND010000176.1:0-6345 GCA_036554505.1 Actinomycetota bacterium
ACCGACGGAGAGGTATACGAGACGCGAGCGGTAGCGGTCCACATCAACGACGATGACGGGTCGGCCGAGTTCTTCGCGTCCATCCGTTACCCCGACCCGGGCACAGTGATCCGGCTCGACTGGGCCCCGATTCCACTCGACCATCCTTGGTCCACCCGGCAAGAACAAGGCTTCCGGCAGCCTCAGGCGGACTACCGAAGAAGCCGATGAACCGGATCCGCAGCAACAACCGGCGAAATAGGGTCGGTCCCGCCCGCCTGTGGCTCCGGCTCTGGCGGGACCTGGCACCGAGCGAGCGCCGCAGACTCAAGGTGGCGGGCATCGCCGTGCTGGTCGGCAGCGCCGTGACCGCCCTCATCCCCTTCCTCGTGGCCGTGTTCGTGGACGCGGTGATCAAGCGCGGTCATGTGGTGGGGCTCTCTCACGCCTCCGGACCGCTTCTATTGCTGATGGCGTGCATGTTGCTCATGAGCGCCATGAACATCGTCCAACACCAGCAGATCCATACCGTGACTACGGCATTCACGGCCAGCATGCGTCAGCGCATTTACGCAGCGCTGCTGCGGTGGGATCTCGCCCGTTTTGTCGACGACGCCAGGGGAGCCATCTACGGTCGGGCCAACCGGAGCATTGAAGGGGCCGAGCGATTGATCAAGCTGGGGGCCGCCGAACTCTTGCCAGCTGTCCTCGTGACAATCTTCGCCGTCATCCTCGCGGCACTGCGGTATGGCGTCCTTGGGCTGGTCATGGCCGCGGTTGTGCCGACCGGCTTCGCGCTCGTACGGTGGCAGATCCACTCGCAGAACGGCATCCGAGTGCACGTCGCGAAAGCGAAGGAGCGCATCGACGGCGACGTGTCAGCGTGGCTCGCGGGTCTCGACGTAATCCGGACCGCCGGTGTCGAAAAGTTCTTCAACTCCCGTATCCGCAGCCGTTGCGTTACCCTCAGCCAGCTTGAGCTCAAGCACCACATCGCCATGTCACAGTTCGATGCCGCGAAGGCTGTTAACGAGGCCCTCTGGCTCACTGCCACCCTGGTGTTTGCGATCGCCTCCCACATCGTGTCGTCCCCGGGCGACCTGGCCGGGGTAGTCCTACTCTACTTGGCTCTCACTAGACCCCTGCGGGAACTGCACCGCGTCATTGATGAGGCCTCTGAGTCGGCACTGCAGACCCACAACCTACAGGACGACCTCGCAGCCCCCCACGACGAGTCCTACCTTTTTTCAACCGCTCGTGGCCACGCGTGCGAGTCCTTGGCAGCCGGAGCCAATACGTGCCCAGTCGCCGCCCCGGCAATCGAGTTGCGGGATGTGGTGTTTCGTTATTCTGGCCGCAGCGACCCTGTTCTTAACGGCATGACCACCTCGATCTCTACTGGCGAGCGGGTCGGTGTCGTCGGTGCCAGCGGTTGTGGAAAATCCACCCTTCTCAAGTTGTTGGCTCGGCTCACTCATGGCTACGCGGGCGAGATCCTCGTACAGGGCCGACCGATACGGTCGATCAGCCGCGACGAACTCGTTGACATGGTCGGGTATGTCGGCCAAAGGCCGCTACTGTTCCAAGGAACCGTTCGAGAGAATCTCATCCTCGGCCGCCCCGGCATCGGGGACGAAGACGCGGTCCAGGCGTGCATCCGCGCCAACATCCACGAGACCATCCTCGCGATGCCCGACGCCTACGACACCCTCATCGGCGAGGAGGGCGCGCGGCTCTCCGGTGGCCAGAGCCAACGACTGTGCCTCGCTCGGGCCCTAGTCCAGACGCCACCGATCATGCTTCTGGATGAGCCCACGTCTGCCCTCGACGGGCCCTCCCAGGCCGTGGTGCAACGGGCCATTGACGGTCTCAAGGACATCACTATGGTCGTGGTCGCCCATCGGCTTGGCACCCTCCGGACCATGGACCGCATCCTGGTAATGAGGCAAGGGCGCGTAGTCGAGGAAGGGACCTACGACGAACTCGTCGAGGGTGGAGGGCTTTTCACGCAGCTTCTCGCTGCCGAGCGCCTCCCCGCATAAGGCGATAAGCGCGACGTCACCCAGCGGCGGGACACAGGTCCTCGACCACTCCGAGCGCGCGGCCTAACGAGGGCCAATCACGATCCTGAAGGACTATCTCAAGGACGAACGCCCACGCTATCTCGCTTGGCGCAATGTTCGAGGTGGGACGATGGACGAAGGTGCCCTGCGCCCGCGGGAAAGGGCACGGAACGAGATCTCGAGCGTTTCCTGAGAGAGTTCAAGGAGCTCGCCGCGATCTACGGCGAGAAGGCGGCGGCGCTCACGCCTGACGTCGACAGCAGGCCGCTCGTAGACCACTACACGCGCGTCACCCAGGAGCAGATCGACATCTTGTCGCGCCAGATGATGGCTACCTACGAGAGCGCGAGCGAGGAGTTGCGCGCCGAGGTCGACCAGATGCTCGAGATGAGTGCAGGCGTCAGTCTTGCCGCCGGCGCCAAGGGACCGATGCGCGGGTTGCGTTCGGTCGGCGCGTTCGCTGCGGCGGGCCCGGTACTCAAGCTGATCAAGAAGATCATCCGATTGCTGGGAGAGGCGCTTGGTTTCACTCTTCCCGGCGTGATCGACAAGTTCCTGGAGCTGCTCGACGAGCTCTTCGGTGAGCAAGCCGGAGCCGTCTCTGATGCCGCAGCAGAGCGCTCGCACCGCAGCGAGATCAGATACATGGAAGCCCAGTACCACCTGACGCGGCTCGTACAACTGCGCGAGGGGAGCAACGACCGAGAGGAGCGCAACGGCGCCTAGCGAGGGGCCATAGGCGTTCCGTTCCTCTGCAGGGCCTACGACGGCGCCCGGTCTCAGTTCTACGGGCCCCAGGCCGGCCGTGGGGCTGTCGCGCTCTGCCCGCCTTAGACGAGCTTCGTGCTGGCGGGAGCCCCGAGCCGCCTTGGGCAGACGGTCGGCAGCGGGCCTGTGGCGCTCGTTTCCGCATATGCGGAGCCCGGCACTGACCTGCCATCGCTCTTTACGACTAAACAAACCCGCAGTTAAAATGGGAAAAAGAAGGAGGTGCGGACCGTGGGGAACTCCATCAGGAACCTTGTCACCTGGGCTGTCGTAGGCATTCTGTTGGGCGCTCTTGCGGTTCACCAGATGAACGCTCCGGCGGCGGCGTCGCATTGCCCGAGCCAGACGGTCAGCGGGGGCCCAGGGGAAGACTTCCTCGTGTCATCGGACGATCGCGCTAGCACCCTCAACGGGTTTGGCTCGGCGGACCATATGCGTGGTTATGACTGCAACGACACTCTGAACGGGGGCGACGGCCCGGATAATGCGCATGGCGCGACGGGAGCCGATCTCGTCTACGGAGACGACGGTCACGAGAACAGCGGTCATTGCAATACCTTCTTCACCTTCTGCGGGGAGCTCGTAGGCGGCGGTGACGGCGACCGAATCGAGGGAAACGCCGGCAGCGACACGCTCGACGACACAAGTGGCTCAGACACGGACACTGCCGTAGGTGGAGTGGACAACGACACCGTCAGGGTGAACGACGGCGACACGAATGATTTGGCTTCGGGAGGCTCTGGTACGGACACGTGCAACTCGGATGCAGGCAGTGAGGAGGACTCATCGTGCGAGAGCTGAGACGACCCATGAATACCGCGCGTCATAGACAGATCAGGGTCTTCGTGTCCTGTTTCCTCGGGGCGGTCCTCGTCGGCCTGGCGCTCTACAACCCCGAGAGCGTGGTCGAAGCCTCGCCCGAAGCCTCGACGTATGAGTTCTCGGACCTCGTCGTCGTCTACCCCTACGACGATCCACGTACCCAGACGACCGACACCACGGCCGCGTCCGTGTCGTATAAGGCCAACTGGAGCACCTCGGAGTATCCGGGCCTGGTGGATTGCGAGTTCGTTTTGCGTGACGCGACGGGAGCCGTGGTCGGCACGCACACGTTCGAGCTCTCTTCCGCCTCACGCGAGCAGCCCCGCGCGGTGTCGTCGGATCCGATCCCCGTAAGCGGGCCACCTGCAAGCGCGGAGGGACACTGCGAGGAAGGCACGTACTCCTCGGACTCGAGCTACAGGTTCTCCAGCCCGACGATCGGTCGTAACGATCGTGGCGGAGCGAGGCTCACGTTCGACGTCTACTGGGACGGCGAGGTGCACCCCGCCATGCGCACGTGCACCGTCGTAGTCACGTACTCGGATGGCTCCAATCGGACCTTTGGTCCTTTTGGATTGCACCTGAGCCGGTCGCAGCCGTTCGAATTCGACCTGCCGCCCAAGGACTCGCTCCAAGGGGTTCGAGGAGCGCGCGTCGACTGTTCTCCGATCGGATAGCCGCGAGGGCTTCGGCCACGCCCGCGTTCCATCGGATTTTCATGGCTGGTGCGCCGCTCACTCCGCCAGGCGCTCCGAGGTTGGCGTGGGCGCGGCGGGCTCCCCGGCGTCCTCCTCGGCGTCCTTGGTGACAGCCCCCTCGTCCTCCGACGACGCAGATACGGCCGCCAGGTCGCTCTGGCCGCGGTAGTAGCGCGCCGTCTCGGCGATCAGAGCGACTATCGGAACGGCAAGGAACGCGCCCACGATTCCACCAACCGTTAGCCCGGCCGCCACGGCGAGCACGATCATCAGCTCGTGCATCTTGATCACCGGGCCGAAGATGAACGGTTGCAGGATCTGTCCTTCGACCTGTTGGATCGCCACCGTTGCAGCCAAGACCAGGAATGCATCTCCGGGTCCATTCGTTACGAGCGCCACGAGCGTCGCTACTGTGCCGGCTGCAAACGCCCCGATGATCGGGATGAATGCGCCCAAGAAGGTGAGCACAGCCAGCGGGCCCACTAGAGGCACGCCGATGAGAAGAAGAGCGATCGCCATGAGGACACCGTCCACGAGTCCCGTCAGACCGATCGCAAGGAAGTAGCGACGGAGGACGACTGATGCGTTGCGCATCGTCGCGACGAGGTCCTGGCGGATGTTGCCCGGCACCCATTTCTCGGCCCACGCCGACGCTTTCCAACCGTCCTTTAGGAGGAAGAACAGCGTGAACAACATCAGCAGAAAGCCGCCCACGACTTCGACCGCGAGCCTCGCGCCGCCGATAACACTGCGCGCGATGCCTCCGGTGCCAACTGATCCGAGCCCACTCGTGAACTGGTCTTGCAGTCGATCGAGCTGCTCGTCGGAGATACCGAACTCCGAGCTCAGCCACTCCTGGATGTCTTCGAGGCCCTGCTCGCTGCGCGCGACGACGTCGTCCATTTGGTCGGCAACGCTGATGCCGATCCAGGAGACGACTCCCGCCAGAACGGCGATGACGGACAGAAAGACGATCGCCGCAGCCAGGGCGGGTTTGAGCCCCCGGTCCCGCAGCCGGCGAGCGAGCGGCTCGAGCACGGCCGCGAGGAAGCAGGCGAGGAGCACCGCGACGACGATGACCGCCACCTTCAAGATGAGGTAGCCGATGATCACGAATGCGCCGGTCACCGCCACCAGGCGCCATCCCCACGCACCCGAGAGCCTCAGCCACCGGGGAAGGTTCAGGTCATCGGGCATACGTGATGCTAGAGCGAGAGCGCCTGTTGGTGTCTCGGGTTGCTAGCGCCTACGGGCGGAGCCGGCCGACGAATCTCCGTGTGCCGCCGATCGAGGTCACGGGACGATTGCGACGTGCCGGATCTCGGCATAGCCGGAGCCGATGGTCTCCCATATCGCGTCGCGACCGCGCAAAGCGAACAAGTCGCCTTCGCGCGTGCCGAACGCAACGAGGTCCTCGGTGGCGGCCAGGCAGCCGGTGTCGATGTTGTGAGGAAAGCTCGGCAGGTCGCAGCGCTCAAACGTCGCGCCGGCGACACGCTCTTTCCTGTAGACGGCGGCGTCGCCCCCGCGGGGACCTTGCGCCACGGACATGTAGATCGCGTACGCGCTAGCGGCGACGGCTCGGGCGTAGGTCGCGTGGAGGCCGTCGTCATCGAAGGTCCATGTCTTGCCTCGGTCTTCGCTCTCGGCGAACCCGACGGCGCATGCAGCCATGAGCCTCCCGTCCACCGCGATGACCTCGTGCACGTCGTTGCCGATGTCGAGGGTCGGCTGCCATCCCGAACGACCGTCGCCTCTGACGATCCCGCCGACGTGGACGTTCACGAAGACATCCTCTCCCGCCTGTGCCATCGATCGCACGTCCGGCGGCCCACCCCATGGCGTGAACCAGTCTTCGCGCCCGGCGACGTCTTCGAACGACGCGACCGTCTCGAGGCCTTCACCGTGGAGCTGCTGCAGGTGCGCCTCGCCAGTCCCGACGAGCGCGCCGCCGTCATTGGGAAGAACGCTCGTGAGGTTCCACCGGTCTGCCGTGGCGGCGAGCGTCCAACTCC
>DATBND010000385.1:0-1816 GCA_036554505.1 Actinomycetota bacterium
GTCCCGGCCGTCCGCAACCGGCACAACGCCTCCAGCTGCTCGGGGATGGAGTCGGGTGCCTCCTCGGTGACGACCGGGCGCATCATCCGAGTGGAGTTGTCCTCTGTCGCCCGATAGATCGTCTTCTGCACCTCTTCGGGCTTGCGCACGTCGCTGATCCGGGTCTGGCCGCGCTCTCCGGCCGACTCGATGAGAAGGTCGCCGGCGCCGATCATCCGTTCGATCACCGTCTGGTTGAACGCGACGTCGTTGATCCGCTCGAGCGGGATCTCCTTGGCGTGCTTCGCGATGATCCCCTGGCGCGTGATCACGCGGTCGCTGGTGAGCACGAAGTTCGTGAACAGCCACCTCATGATCGGCAAGACGCTGAAGAAGAAGAGGGAGAGCCCGACGGCGACCAGAACGGCCGTCCGCCCCCATCCCCATCCCTGATCGTCGACGAAGTCGTAGGCGAACACCGACGCGATCACCGTGACGATCGCCCACAAGACCGCCGGGACGACCGCGACCCAGTGCGGTTTGAGGTCGAAGATCAGCTGTTCTTCGTCGAGCAGGAGGTGTCGAGGGAACGCCATGGGTGTGACGCTAGCAAGGGGGGACCCTCCGGACAATTAGGATTGGGAACTAATGGCTATCGACAGGGCCGCCGTCGACCACGTTGCTCGCCTTGCTCGTCTGGACCTTTCGGAGGACGAGCGGGCGCGCATGCAGACCGAGCTGAGCCACATCATCGAGCACGCCGAGAAGGTCCAGGCCCTCGACCTGGATGGGATCGAGCCCACCTCGCACGCGATCCCGTTGCGCAACGTGATGCGCGACGACGAGGTGCGGCCCTCGCTCGATCCCGGTCGCGCGCTGTCCAACGCCCCCGAGTCCGAGGCCGAGCGCTTCAAGGTCCCTCGCATCCTCGAGGACGGCTGATGCCGCCCGAGCTCGTCCGGCGGTCCGCCGCCGAGCTGGCGCGCGCCCTCGACGCGGGGGACGTGTCCGCCGAGGAGATCACGACCGCCTTCATCAGCCGGTCCGACGAGATAGAAGGCGAGATCCACGCCTATCTCGAACGGACGAACGAACGGGCCCTCGCCGACGCCCGCGCCGCCGACGAGCGGCGGGCCGACGGTTCGGCCAGATCGGCATACGACGGGGTGCCGATCGCCTACAAGGACATCTTCTGCACCGAGGGCATCGCGACGACCGCGGCCTCCAAGATCCTCTCCGGCTTCGTCCCGCCGTACGACTGCACGGTGGTCGCACGCTGCACCGACGCGGGGCTGCCGATCCTCGGAAAGCTCAACCTGGACGAGTTCGCGATGGGGTCGTCTACCGAGAACTCCGGCTTCGGCCCGTCGCGCAACCCATGGGACCTGAGCCGCGTGCCGGGCGGGTCGAGCGGGGGAGCCACGGCACTCGTCGCGGCCGGCGGCGCGCCGTGGGCGTGGGGGACCGAGACGGGCGGGTCGGTGCGACAGCCGGCCTCGCTATGCGGCCTCGTCGGCGTGAAGCCGACCTACGGCCTCGTGTCCCGTTACGGGATCATCGCGTTCGCGTCCTCGCTGGATCAGGCGGGGCCCGTGGCGCGAACCGTCACGGATGCCGCGGTGCTCTTGCGAATGGCCGCAGGCCACGATCCGATGGACTCGACCTCGATCCCCCAGGAGGTCCCCGACTACCTCGACGGCATCGACGGCGGCATCGACGGCTTGCGTATCGGAGTCGTGCGGGAGTTCCGCGAGGGCTCACAGCCGGGCGTGACGACGCGCATCGAGGAGGCGTACGCGCGGCTGGAGAAGCTGGGGGCCACGCTGGAGGAGATCTC
>DATBND010000011.1:0-10401 GCA_036554505.1 Actinomycetota bacterium
GCCCTGGGGCCCCCCATTCGACGTCACGGCCGTACGCGCATTGCTCGACGCTATCGACGGCCGCAGGCAACCGGCTGGATGAGCCTCCCCCCGCTCGCCAACGTCTTCGCCCTGAGCTCGGATGACACGACCCTCCTGGACCGGGTGGAGAGCGCGGCGGCCCGCGCGGGCTCCTATCGGGTCTCGAGAAGGCCCGGGTCGCGGTGGTTGGTAGCGGGCGAGAGCGTTCCTCCCGGTACCCCCCCGACCCAAGAGGATGCCGGGATCTACTTCACCGAGGGGCGCGACCTCTTCGACGAACGGCAGACGCGCGCGTTGAGGGATGCGGCGATCTCCGAACCGTCCACGCTCGGTCGCCACGACGGTGACTTCGGTTTCCTTTGTATCGACTCGACCGACCGCGCAGCATTCGTCAGGTCGTGCGGAGGTCGTGTCCCGCTCTACGTCAGGCGAGCGCCCTCCTACATTGCGCTGGGCACGCGCTTGAGCGAGATCGTGCGGTTCACGCCCGGCGACATCTCCCTCGATCCACTGCCGTGTGCGATCTGGGCGGTCGGATGGCCGTACCTTCCCGACAACCGGACCTTCTTTCGCGGGATCACCGGAGTTGGTCGAGGCCACGTCGCGACGGTCACGCGCGAAAGACGATTCCGCGTCGAGGAGTACTGGGATCCGCGTCCGCATTCGCTCGCCCGGCCCACCGAAGAACGGCGCCGGGAACATGTCGAGCGCTGCCGTGAGCTCATCCTGGGCAATCTCGCCCGGGAGCTCGACCCGAATGGGCACAACCTCCTCACGCTCAGCGGCGGGGTCGATTCCTCATCTCTGGCAGCGCTCGCCGCGGGCACCCTCGGCTATCCGGTAGGCACGCTCAGCCTGCTTCCCACGGAGGAGCCCAGCCGTTCGAACGAGATGACATACATCGAGAGCTTGCGAAGCGAATACAGGTTCGTCAAGACGTGGGAGTTCCCCCTCGACTTCGACGGGCGTATCGAGGCCGCACGATCCGCTCCGACATCGGCCTTCCCCATGGTCCATCCGGCGCTCGGCCTGCTACCGCGCGTCACGGCGGAGCATCCCGTAGACGTCCTCTTCGGAGGTGAGTTCGCCGACCACGTCTGCGGGTCGCCGTATACGTACCCGGATTGGATTCGACACCATTCGGCCGCCGAGCTGGCCAGGGGTCGGCCGCGCTGGCCGCAGGGCCGAAGGACTCTTCCACGGTGGGTCAAGCATCGACTCCTGAGCGCCATACGTCGTCCCTACGTCCCCATCCGGCAGGAGCTCCCCGACTTCGTAGTCGCCGCCGCCCGTGAGGAGTACGGACAATGGAGGGCGGACCGGCGTCGGGCTCTCGCGCGCGACGGTCGCCCCCTCCGATACCTGGCCTTGGAGGCAGACCACGACGGCTTCATCGCGATGAATTGGGAGGGCGCGACCTCGGTAGGAGCACGTCGAGCGTGGCCGTTCTTCAATCGCTCGATGCTGGAGCTGGCCTTCGATTGCCATCCCTCGGAGCTCGTCGGCCCCGACACGAAATTGTTGCTGCGCGCTGCTCTCGACGGAGACGTGCCCCCGCTGAACCTGCATCGTCGGTCCCGCGGGCACTGGGACCCCCCGACCACCCGCGTGGAGCCATCCCCCCCGCCGGTGCCGGAGCTGGCCGGGGTCTTCGACCTCGACCGGCTCCACGACGGAGAGGCGCGGGTCGGCCTCCCGATCTCATGGGTATTCAGGAGGTTCCTCGACTCCGTAGACGAGCTGCGCCGGCTGGGCCGGCTCCAGAAGCCGGCGCGGTGAGGAGTCGCATATCCAAATACGATCTGGTGCCTACCGATGGTTTTGGGGTAGAGTTTTGAACGCTGATCGCCAGAGGGGAGAAACTTGATGGAGACGACGTACGAAAGGCCCGAGCTCATCGATCTCGGCTCGCTCGAGGCCCTCACGGAGGGCGGCGCCACCTCGGGTGCGGACCAGATAGTCACGGGCTCGTAGCAGGGCGGGTAGGACCTGCCGCCTGAGGCGGCCGGCATGAACAACCTTTGAACAGGGCCCCGGCGCTACGTCGGGGTCCTTCTGCGTACCCTCACGCGCAAATGCTCGGATTCGATGCCAAGTACGCTTCCACTATCGACCCGAAGATTAAGGACATGAATTGGTGAGCGACGCGGCTGGGCGGCCATTCGACGAGACGTCCCCCGATCTGAGGAAGTACCTCCAGACGCTCCGGGCCCGGAAGTGGAGCGTCATCCTGACCGTCATCCTCGTCGTAGGTGTCGTCCTGGGCTTCTCCTCCGTCCAGACTCCCCTCTATCAAGCAGAGGCGCGCGTTCTCGTACGGCCTCTCTCGAACCCGGGCGCGACGTCCCCGGAACCAGTCGACGTGGCAACGGAGGCGCAGGTGGTCGGGTCCGAGCCGGTTGCGCGCCTCGCCCGAGACCAGCTCGAGACCGAGCTCTCCATGCGGTCCCTGCAGGGAGGTCTGAGCGTCACCGGGGCGAACGCAGGGGCGCCCACGACATCCTTTACGAGCGCACAGGTATTGGTGCTCGAGTTCGTCTCAGCCGACGCCCGATTCGCTCGAGACGCGGTGAACGCGTTCGCAGACAACTACATCGAGTATCGGCGAAGCCAGGCTTTGAAGAGCCTCCTTACGATCCAGGACGCGGTGCAGAACCGGATCAACGCCGCCTCCGACCAGCTCGAAGCCGTGACCGAGCAGCTGGACGAAGCGACCGAAGCCGGCGACCAAGCCCTGGCAAACTCCATCGCGACGCAGCGCAGCGTCCTGTTGACGCGGCTAGGCACACTCCAGCAACGTCTGGACGCCCTACAGCCGGATCAGATAACGCGCTCCGGCGGAGCAGAGGTGATCGAGAGCGCATCGACGCCGACGACGCCCGTATCGCCAGCCTTTTTCCGGAACGCTGCACTGGCCGTGTTCCTGGGCCTGGCCTTGGGGGTTGGCCTGGCGTTCTTGAGGGAGCGCCTCGACGATCGCTTCCGCGGCAGCGGAGATGTCGAGGAGGCTCTCGACGCACCCGTGCTGGCGAGCATCCCGAAGTTCGCCTCTCCCGCCAAGGGCGCGGCCGCTCTCGTCACTACTTCGGAGACGAAGAGCGCGGCGAGCGAGGCCTACCGGGGGCTACGTACGAACCTTCAGTTCATCCTGGGACAACAGGGGCGCAAGAGCCTGGTCGTCACCAGCCCGGCTGCCGGCGAGGGCAAGAGCGTGACGACGGCAAATCTCGCGGTGACCCTCGCGAAGGCCGGCGTACGGACCGTCGTCGTCTCCGCCGACCTTCGCCGGCCGACGCTCGAGAGATATTTTGGCGTGGACAAGCGCCATGGTCTGGCCACGTTCCTGGACGGGACGGATACGTCGCCGTGGGACGTCGTCAAGGACCCCGGCATCAAGGGTCTGCGCATCGTCCCGAGTGGCCCTATACCGGAGAATCCCGCGGAGTTGCTCGTGTCCCCACGTCTTGGTCAACTCGTCGACTTCCTGGAGGCGAACAGCGACCTAACGCTGATCGACAGCCCGCCGATCCTTGCGGTCGCGGATGCCGCGATCATCGCCTCTCGCGTCGGAGGAACGGTTCTAGTAATAGATGCTTCCAGCACCGCGCGGTCCGCCTCGATCCATGCGCGCGACCACATCGAGCGCGGTGGGGGCGAGCTCGTCGGGGTCGTGTTGAACTCGTTCGATCCGCAGGCATCGCCCTACTACGCGCCCTATGCGACGGGTTACGCGCCGTACGAGTCGGAGAGCACCGAGCCGGTGACGAACGGCGGCGGCAAGTCATCGGGCGACGAGTCGAAACGCGGCTCTCGCTCTCTGTTCGGTCGTCGTTGAGGATCGAGCTCTGCCTCCGCGGAGAAGGCGTCGCCCGCGCTACGAGTACCCTCTGCCGCCGCGCGCTCCGCATGGATCTGACAAAGCGATTCCACCCCGCGCAGAGGACCCGGTCTCGCCCGACCCGGTAGACGACGCCCGTCGCGGACCGTCGCTCTGGGGACCCGACGAGGAGCCGGCGCGTGCGCGCGCCGGGTCCGAAGCGCGTGCGACGACGAGCTCAGCCGTCGGTCACACGCAGACGCTGTGGCGGCCGGACGAGGAGACCCGCCGGCCGCCGCCGGCCGTCACCCCGACGAGCGAAGCGACATCCGAGGAGACGCGGCGCCTGTGGCGGCCGGACGAGGACGCCGCCGAGAAGGGTGCTCCCGGCCCGACCGATGGAGACGGCTCTCGGCGTAGACGTGCCACGGAGGACGTGACCGCGGACTTCACCTTCAAGCCGGCCAGGTCGAGACGGGTCGCCCGCGTCGCGACGATCTCGTTGCTCGTCGTTCTCGTGGCGTTCCTGGCGGATCTCGTCTATGCCGCCGTCGGCCTCAACACGTCTCTTAACGGCATGAAGGACGCGCTGGAAGACGGGCGGCGTCAGCTACGGGACGGCGCGGTGGAAGGGTCGCTTGTGAGCTTCCGTACTGCGGTCGAGAAGGCAGAGCAGGCGGCCGGCTTCGCGACCCAACCCGCATGGTCGGTCCTGACGTCGTTGCCGCTGATCGGACGCGACGGACGTGCGGTCGAAGCGATGTCGGAAGCCGGCGGGCTCACCGCGCGTGCGGGCGAGGAGGCCGTTCGAGCGGGAGACGTCCTGGGCGTCGATCGCGACGGGCTGGCGAACTCGATCTATCGAGAAGGGACGGTCCGATTCGGGAGCCTGGACGCCGGAGCGCCTTACGTCGCGCGTGCGACGGATCTATTGACGCGCGCCGACGACATCCTCTCCGACTCCCCCGCACCGTCGCTCGGTCTCGTCGAACAACGATTGGCCGACGCGCGGTTGGCCGTCTCGTCTGCCGCGACCTCCGCTACCAAAGCAGAGGCTCTATTGGACGCCCTTCCCAACCTGCTCGGAAGGACCAAGCCGCGGACCTATCTGCTGGGCTTCCAGGCGCTCAGTGAGGCAAGAGGGACCGGCGGCGTCATAGGCATGTACGGGCTGCTCGACGCGGATTCCGGCCGAATCCGTCTCCGAAAGGTCGATTCGTACGTGAACCTGTTCCCGTCCAAGTTCCCCGCGGTCCCGGCACCCCACTGGTTCGAGAAGAGCTACGCAGACCAGCTGGGACTGAAGCAGTGGCCTCAGGCCAACCTGTCCCCCAACTTCCCGGTCGTCAGCCGCGTCATGTTGAACATGTACGAGGCACAGACCGGCAAACGACTCGACGGGGTCTTCGCCCTCGATCCGGTCGCGCTGGCGCACCTGCTTCGAGGTATCGGACCGTTGTCCGTCCCCCAACTCGACGAGCCCATCACCTCGGCGAACGTCGAGCGCATCCTCATGCGCGACTCGTACCTCGACTTCGCCGACCCGGAAGAGCAGAACGTCTTCCTCAGACACGTGGTCCAGCATTTCTGGAACAAGGTCTCCCGGGGCAATCTCGACGGGCCGAAGTTCGTCGCCGGCCTGGGTGAGGCCGTTCGCACGCAACACGTGAAGATCTACTCGCGCGTGAACGAGGACCAGCGGGCCCTTTCAGACCTGGGAGTGGACGGGTCTTACGCGAGATTCGGGCCCAATATCCAGATGGTCTACGGAAACAGCAACCTTGCGAGCAAGGTCGACTACTACCTGTCGCGCTCGATCGAGACGACGATCCAGGTGAATGAGTCCGGCTCTGCCCGCGCACGAACGACCATCACACTCGACAACGACGCGCCTAAGGGTCCACCTTCTTTGCTCCTCGGACCCGTGACACAGGAGCACGCGCCGGGCCTCAACCGCAGCCTTCTCCACTTCTTGCTCCCTGAGGGCGCGCGCGTGAACGAGTTCCTCGTCGATGGTCGGGCGAAAGCCCGATTCAAGCTCCGCGAGCAGGACCACCCGGTGGTCTGGAACGTCGTCGACGTCCCTGCAGGGAAGTCGGCCGAAGCCACGATCGACTACACGTTCTCGCTCGGGAGCACGATCTCGCCCGACGACGGGGGCGAGCTCGACTTCACCCTATTTCCGCAAACGACCCTCACCCCCGACACTTATTCGATAACCGTCGTGCCGCCCCCTGGGTATGTCGGCAGCGGCGATGGGCTCGAGGCCTCCGAGAACGGATATCTCCGAGCGAAGGGAACGCTCGAGGAGCCCGTTCGCTTCTCTATCGTCTTCGACGGCGCATGACTCAGCCGTCGCCCGCCGCGGCCATCTCCAGCGCGCGCTCGAGGTCCATCGGGGTATCGATCTCTACTGCGAGACCGGTGGCCAACTCGGCTGCGCGAAACGGTGGGCCCGACGAAAGAGCACGGTCGAACACGTCCTCGTAATAGCGCCCTTCGTCCGCAGACGAGTAACGCGCGAGATAGAGCTCGTTCCACACGTTCGTAGTCGAGTAGATCCCCACCGCCTCTGCGACTCCACCGATGTCCTTTCCGATGCGGACGATCCGGTCGTCCTCGACGACGACCTGAACCTCTTCCGGCGAGAGCGGCGTCTTGAACTCACAGACGGCGACGTTCCCCGGCGCACGAACCGCCTCCATGGCCGGAGGCTTGAAGAAGACGTCTCCGTTGACGATCAAGGAATCCTCAGAGCTCCGCCGCAGGGCAAGCTGGAGGGAGGTGGCCGTGTTGGTGGTCTCGTAGCGAGGATTCTCGACATAGTCGAGCTTTGGTCCGCCGACGGCGCGCACGTCCTGTTGGCGGAAGCCGACGACGACCGCGACGCGGTTCAACGCCGGAAAGGCCGCGGTGATCAGCTTGACCTGTCTGACGAGCAAGGGCTCGTCGACGACCTCCACCAGGCATTTGGGGCGGCCGCCGCTCGCCGACCGGAGACGCGTTCCCTTTCCTGCCGCCAATACAATGGCCTGCACGACATCCTCTCTATGAGGTGGTCACGGGGCACGCGAGCATGCATAACTCGTGTCGGGTAGGAGGCTAAGGCCTTGGTGATCCGCCGGGTGGAACGAGGCACATATGCGGAAGCACGCTAACACCGGCAGCGCGAGGCGGGCTTCCAGGCACGTCTGCCGCAGCGCGGGGGCCGTCGCGCTCTTGATCGTGCTGCTTGCCGGCCCTGCGGCGGCCTCCCGGGACAGCGATCGCGACCGGATGCCGAACTGGTGGGAACGTCAGCACGGCCTAAGGGCCAATGCGCGGGACGCTAATCGCGATCCGGACAAAGACGGGCTGGCCAACCTCGTCGAGTTCCGCTACCGGATCGACCCCAACGATCCAGACTCCGACGGCGATGCGGTGGTCGACCCCGAGGAGCTCTACGTCTACGACACCGATCCGCGGAGAGAGGACACGGACGGCGATCTCGTAACGGACGGGGACGAGGTCTGGACGTTCGAGACGTCACCGACGAGGCCGAACAACGAGGTGACTCCTTACGTCATGAGCGTGGCGCATCGCGGAGTCTCTGCCTATGCGCCGGAGAACACCCAGCCGTCCTTCGAGCTGGCGTCGCGCCTCGGCGCGGCGTATGTCGAGCTCGACGTTCGCGAGACTTTGGATGAGCATCTCGTCGTCGTTCACGACCCACAGGTGGAGAGAACGACACGCACCTCGCCGGCTCCGTGCAAGGGCGAGGTCTCGGAGCTGACACTCGACGAGCTGCGCGCGTGCGACGCGGGCACATGGTTCAACATCGACCATCCCGATCTCGCCCGCGAGCGCTACGCGAACGCACCCATTCCAACTCTCGCCGACGTCTTGGCACAGTTCCGAGACACGGTCCACTTCTACGTCGAACCCAAAGCTCCGGGCATCGAAGAGGATCTCTTGGCGGCGCTCGAGAGCGCGGGCGTAGCCGATCGGACCATCATCGAGTCGTTCGAGCGCGAGATCCTCCAACGGTTCGACCAGCTCGCGCCCGGTCTGCCCCTCACACAACTAATCGGCGGGTCATCACGGACCTACGCCGAGAACCAGCTCGGCCCGGTCTCGGCCTACGCCGACCGGATCGGGGTCCAGAGCGCGGTAGTCGACTCCGCATTCGTCGAGCACGCCCACTCGGTCTGCCTTCGTGTGGACGTCTACACCGTGAACGATCCGGAGGCCATGGAGACGATGATCGGACATTCGGTCGACGGGATCATCACGGATGCGCCGAATCGGCTTACGTCTCTGATGTGGCGCCTCGAATCGGAAGGCGTCCCACCGCCCCAGAACGAGCTCTCGGGATGCTGAACGGCTAAGCCGGGCTCAGTGCGCGCCCCTCTTGCTCAGAACTGCTCCCACCGTTTTCAGAAGCACGTATATGTCCAGGCCCAATGACCAGTTCTCGATATAGAACAAGTCCATCTCGACCGCCTCTTCCGGCCCCACGTTGCTTCGGCCGCTGATCTGCCACCAGCCCGTGCACCCCGCGGGAACCTCGTGTCGCGGCCCCAGGAGGTCGAGGTTCGCCGCGACCTGGTCGGCAGGCAGAGGCCGAGGGCCCACGAGGCTCATCTCGCCCTTCACTACGTTCAGGAGCTGCGGCAGCTCGTCGAGCGAGAACCGACGCAGGAAGGCCCCGAAACGAGTGAGGCGAGGGTCGTCGTCGAGCTTGAAGAAGGGCACCGACGAGTCGATCCCGCGCTCCGCCAGGATCTGATCGGCGTTCGCACGCATGGTGCGGAACTTCAGCATCTCGAAGATGCGCCCTCGCTTGGTCACCCGGTGCTGCCTGAACAAAACCGGGCCCCGGGACCCGAGCTTTATTCCGATTGCGATGACCAGCATGAGGGGCAACGCCAGGATCAGGAGCACGGAGGCAACGACGAAGTCGAACCCTCTCTTGACGGCTGCCTGCCCGCTTCCCAGCTGGACCGGCTTGAGCGACAGCGCCATGATCTTGCCGACCTGCTGGATCGAGAGCCGGGGGGCGATGATCTGCGGCATGTTTGCGGTCACGCGTACCTCAGCCGACTGCTGTCGAGCGGCCTGGGCAATCCGTATGACGTCGTCCCCCGCGACGCACGTCGTCGCCACGAACAAGCACTCGGCCGCGCCTTCACGAAGCGCGAGCGGGAGATCGTCGATAGTGCCGACCACGGGAAGGCCATTCGGAACGCGATCGGCGGGCCCCACGCTGATGAATCCAACAGGCAGGTATCCACTGCCGGGCTCTTTCAAGGTTTCCGCAAGCCTGAGGGCCTCGCCATTCGTCCCGACGATGAGAGTGCGGAAACTCAATATGCCCTGCACTCGCAAGGCGGAGATGCGAATACGCCATAGGCGTCGAGACGACAAGACGAAGACGACCGCGATCACCCACGTAAGGGCGATCCAACCTCGCGAAAACGCCGTATGGGACCAGTAGCTCGCCAGGATGACGAGGACCAGCCCGAGGCTGACGGCGCTGACTGTTCTTCTGAACTCCTCCCACGGGGAGAGATGCTGCACTCCATACAGCCCATAGCCGCGGAAGACGACGAGCCACAGCAAGGGGGCCACACAGACCAAGATCAGGTAGTCGGCGGGCAGAGGTTTCGTCCCGTAACGAACGAAGTGAGCGACGAACAGCGCCGCGACCAGGCTGATCAAGTCCGTCAGAGTGAGCCCGACCGAGAGGCGGCGCAAAGCCTTGCGCGGGCCTTCGATGGGAAGATGCTCGCCCCGCATGCGCGCGATGGTTTCGTCGATTCCGGGAATGACGCGCGCGTCTGTCGGCGCGCGGCGCGCCTGTGCGAGATCTTCGACGTTGTCGATCGCCGCTTGTCGCGATTCGGAAGGAGTCACGAGCCTCCGGGACGATTCCACCCTAAGCCCCCTCTGACGGCAGTGCCCTTCACAAGGCTACTATGCTGCCGACCTGCTGACTTGCCCTGCGACCACACCTTCCGCAGGCGGCACAGGATACGCGAGCAATGCAACCTCGCGAGCGGGGAATCGGTTAGTGCGGCGACCGGTGGAAGGTGCTCGATGTGACGGATGTGCTCGGCTCTGATCCTCAAGCACCCCGCGCGTTGCTCAGAAGAGGGAGCCCGCTGCAGCGCGCCACCGCTCAGAGCATCCTCGGCGGTGTCCTCATTCAGGCTTGTCTGGCGATCAGCGGTCCCCTAGCCGCCCGCATCCTGGGTGTCGAGGACCGCGGGTACCTGGCTTTGCTAATGATCTTCCCGTCCGTCCTATGGCAGATCGGGACCCTCGGGGTGCCCTTTGCGATCCCCTACTTCCTCGCCCAAGACGTCGGCGGGAGGCGGTTCGTAAAGAAGATCTTGCCCGTCCTGATTGCCCAGCTCTGCATCCTCACGCCGATCCATCTCGGCATCGTGATCGCGTTCGCGACGACACACGATCCCCGCGTCGCTGCGGCGGCGTGGTGGTCGCTGCTCGCGTTGCCCGGCCTGACCTCGTCGCAATACGGCTTGGCAATGCTCCAAGGAACTCAGCGCTTGTTCGCGTTC
>DATBND010000058.1:0-12213 GCA_036554505.1 Actinomycetota bacterium
CAGCAAGCCGCGCGCGTAGCTCGGGGTTGGCCGCGTACAGGGCCCACAACTCCAACGCGCGCTCCTTCTGAACCGGATCGGCCTCGCTAGCCCGCGCGAACTCGACGATCGTCTCCTCGAATGCGCGCAGCGCGTTCTCCTCGGGTGGCCTCCGACGGAGCGACTCCCAAAACACATCGGCGTCGCGGTCCTGCCTTGAGAAGAGGACCGCTTCCTTGGAGGGGAAGTAGCGAAAGAACGTCGTCCTCGACACCCCCGCCTCGTTCGCGATCCGGTCGATCGAGGTCGCCCTGAAGCCGTGCTCCGTGAAGAGATGGAGCGCCGTCTCCTCGAGCAGGCGGCGCGTCTCCTCCTTGCGGCGGTCGCGCAACGTCGGCTTCGTCATGGGCAAAGTGGCACTGTCGGGGGCTCTGGTCCCACAGGATGGTACCGGGTTACAAGATGGGACTCAGTTCCACTAAGCGAGGAGCCCCCCCTTGTTCCGCTTCCTGACCTCTGGCGAAGCCGTGGTCGTTGCGCTGGCCCTGGTCGTCGCCGTGGTCGTGGTCGTCCTCTGGAGATCCCGCCCCTAGGGCCCCCAACTCAGGGCTTCCAACAGATCCTGCGCCGCCTCTCTCGCCGAACCGTCCCCGTTCTCGATCCTCACGTCCTCCAGGCCGGCGCGCGCCAGCGCCTCGGACATCTGTTCGGACTCCTCGAGGTGCTGCCGCAGCACCTCGCCCTCGTCGCGCCGCGCCAGCCTCTCGGCGATCACGTCTGGCGATGCGCTCACGAGCACGACCGTCAATTCGACCCCGTCGAGCGCGGACCGGATGACGTCGACGTCCGCGCGCGACGTGACCGCGCGCGCGAGGACGAGGTGGCTGGCTCCGGCCTCCTGAAACGTCGGCCATATCGCGCGGAGGTTGGTCGCGATCAGCTCGTTCGGGCTCGGTCCGTCCGGAGGCCCGTGGAACCAGCCCAGCCAATCGAGGTCGATGACCGCGGTCGGAAGGTTGCGCTCGGCAAGGAGCTCACCGAGCTCCATAGCGACGGCCGTCTTCCCCGCCCCGATCGGGCCGGTGAGAAGGACCGCGCGCACGTCATTTGGCATGCGCACAGTCTCTCGCGGGAGGTCAACCGGTGCCCGGCCCCGTCTGCATCGCGCGGCCCACGTACTCCATCAGATCGGAGCTCACGGCTCCACGGGACGCCGCCTCGACGCCCTCTGACTCGTACATCGCCGTCAACGATTGAAAGATGCTGGGATCGCCGCCGGTGAACTGCTCGATCAAACCCTGCCACCGACGCGCCAACGCTTGAACGCGCTCGTCGGTGGGATCGGTGCCGCGCGCTCGTTCGGCCTCGACTGCAGCGATCAGATCGGTCCACTCTTGTTCCGCCTGTTTGATCGCGTCGTCTCCGAGAGCCTCCCGCCGGCGAGCGAGGTCGTCGAGTTGCTCCTCTGTGTAGTACTTCTCGTGCATAGAGATCACCTCCAGGGTCTCCAGAAGCTCGTCGGTGGACGGGCTCTCGTTCGCAGCCGTCGCCTCGAGCAGCTTGCGAAGTCGCCGTCGCAACCTGTCCTGCACGAGGATCTGCTTCTCCACTGCGGCCAGGTGGCGCTCGATTGCGGCGCGCGTGTCGACCCGTCCGTCGAGCTGCGCGGCGATCGTCTCCAACGACATCCCGAGCGCGCGAAACGTCACGATCAGATAAAGCCGCGCGACATCGCTATCGGAGTAAAGGCGATGACCCGCGTCGGTCCGCTCTGACGGGACCAGAAGCCCTACCTCGTCGTAATGGCGAAGCGCTCGCACGGTGATCCCGGCCGCGTCGGCAAGCTGTCCGATCCGGAAGCTACGTCCCGTCGTCTGCATGAGCCAAGGTTAGGACCTCACGTCGCGTGAGGTGCAAGAACCTCCCTCCCCCAACTAGAGTGAGCCGATGCGCGGGCGCACGCGGCTCCTGACCCTCTGCTGGCCGGTGGCCTTGACCTTCTTTGCCCCCGGCGGATGCATATTCGCGGCATGCAACGACGTTCCTTGCCCGAGTCAGGTTCTTGCGACTTTCGACGGCAATCTCGTCGCGGGAGCAAGCGACGTCACCGCGCGGATGTGCTTCGACGGCACCTGCAGCACTCTACGCGGCGTCATCTCGAAAAAACGCAGCTTGATCCATAGCGGTCCCGTTCTGCTCGAACTAGTCCAAGGTCGACTGGAACTCACGCTCGATCTAGGAGACGCCACATTCGATACGTCCGTCCCGCATGAAATGGTCGCCGAGCTCGAAGTCGAAGGCGCGGAGCCGGTCGTCCTACGGCGTGAGGACGAGCTCGTCGGCGAGGAAAAGCAGGGAACGGGATGCGGTTTCTGCTACGAGGAACGTCTGTCCGTTCCGCGCGACCTCTCCGACGCTCGCTAGCGGCCGACTACGCCCCTCAGGACTCCTCGCGGCGGTGACCCTCCGCAAGCCGCGCCTTCGTCTCCGCACTTACCTGGCTCGCGTTGAACGTCGCGATCCGACAGGGAGTCACCGCGCGCAAGGTCGCCGTGCGCGTGCCCCCCTCGAGCGCGGCGCGTTCTCCGACGACGACTCCGGGCCCGAGCTCGGCCAAGATCTCGCCGTCGACCTCGACCGCGAGCGCGCCGTCGAGGAGAAGGAACATGTCGCTCCCGGCCGCGCCTTGTTCTACGAGCACCTGGCCCTCCTTCAACTTCCCGATCTGCGGCTTGGCCCCCGCCGACATGACCGAGCGCGACAGCTCACGCTCGAGCGCGGACTCGACCTCGGTGACGAACGCGGGCGAGTCCTCGTCACCCCACGGCGTCTTCTGCCCGAACACCTCGCGGTACCAGGTCTTGAAGTCGATCAGCCCCGACTTCTGCACGAGCTTCCCGGACGAGTCGTAGATCCAGTGGCGAGGGAACGGACTGGCGCCGGTCAGCTCTCCTTCGGACCGTCCGTCCGCGTAGAGGGTCAACGTCAGAGTCGTCCACACGGTCGGCCCCGCGATCTGGATGTATGGAGGTCGCTTCACGCGGCGGGGAGCCGGTACGCCCGGGCGCCCGCCCGCCGTTTGCACGAATCGCACCCAACCGTCCCCGATCTCGGGGTCGCGGCGCAAAGGGGGGAACGGGGTGGGCTCGAAGACGAGCTCGCGCGGCCCCAGCTGCATACGCGTGACGGAGAGATGCGCTTCGCCGAGATAGCCGGCGCCGACGACCTTTCCGTCTTCGACGTCAGCGTACGCGTGCAAGAGATTGGCAAAGCGAAACGCCTCCGAGCGCTTCAGCTCCTCGAAGTCCCCGATCACCTCCGGCGGGGGCGGGTCGTAGCGGCCGATGCCGACGTCGAACGGCATCGCGACGAGCGCGCTCTCTATCGCCTCCGAGGGAATCCACGAGAGCGACGTGACGGCCGACTCGATGCGCATCTCTCCCACTCCTTTTGCGTCGTCCAGGAAATCGCTTTTCGGCGCGCCGCCCCGCGGCTAGAGTCAGGCTAAATCAGGCGTCCGGAGTGCCGGGACGCTGCTCCGAACGGGGGAGGCAGATGCGCAAGACGTTCGTGGTGCTGCTGGTGCTCGGATCGCTGCTGGTTGCCTGTGGATCGGAGGAAGACACTCCGGGCGCCGGAGGATCGACCGCGGCCGCGGGATGCGATCTCGCGGACCCACCCCTGTTCGAGGACGGCGTCCTCAGCGTTGCAACCGACCGCCCCGCGTACGAGCCGTGGTTCAAGGGCTCGCCGGATCACTACTCGGGCTTCGAGGGCGAGCTCGCGACCGAGATCGCCGAGCGGATGGACCTCCCGATCAAGTGGGTCGTCGAGCCGTTCAACAAGTCGTACGCGCCCGGCTCAAAGGAATATGACTTCGACGTCAACCAGATAACGATCACCCCCGAGCGCGACGAGGTCGTCGACTTCAGCGACGGCTACTTCGACAACAACGAGGGGCTTCTGGCGATGGAAGGCACGCCCATCGCCGACGCGACGAGCATCGAGGAGCTGAAGGACTACGTCCTGGGGGCGCAGGTAGGAACGACGTCGCTTGCGTTCATCAACTCCACGATTCAGCCGTCGGAGCAGCCGAAGGTGTTCGACACGACCAACGACTCCAAGTCGGCCCTGGAGAGCGGTCAGATCGACGGTCTCATCACCGACGTCGTGACGACCGTGTACCTGAGGGACTTCGAGATAAAGGGGTCGACGGTCGTAGGGCAGTTCGCCGGTGGCGGTGAGTTCGGCATGCTCTTCGAAGAGGGCAACCCGCTCGTCGACTGCGTGAACCAGGTCCTCGAGGAGGTCAAGTCCGACGGCACGCTCGAGCACCTCGAACACGAGTGGCTGACGGATTACCTCGGCGTCCCCGAGCTATCGGGATAGTCACGCCGCAGCGACACTCGTGAGCGCGGGAACGAGCGGCCCGGCGCGCGACCTGCCGCCTCCTCCGGATCGATCCGCGCCGGGACGCGGATCGCGCATGTTCGGACGACGAACGGTGCTGGTGTCCAGCGCGAGCACGATCGTGTTCTTCACGGTCGTCGGCGTGATCATTGCCCTGTCGCCGGGCGCCTCCGTAGTCCGTGAGCGATTCTTCGACTGGACCCATCTGAAACAGGCGTTCCTCGGAACCGAGACGACGCCGTCAGTCGTCGAGGCGTTCCTCACGAACATCCGGATATTCGTCATAGCCGAAGCCCTCATCCTGGTGATCGCGCTCGTCATAGCGATCGTCCGAGGGATACCGGGGCCGGTCTTCTTTCCATTCAGGGCGATCGCGATCGTCTACACGGACCTCTTCAGGGGGATCCCGCTGATCCTCGTCTTGTACATGATCGGGTTCGGCGTCCCCGGTTTGGGGCTGGGCTTCGTCTCGGAAGGATCGGCGGTCACGTACGGGATCGTCGCGCTCGTGCTCGTGTATTCGGCTTACGTCGCGGAGGTCTATCGCGCGGGGATCGACTCGGTGCACGAAAGCCAGGTCGCCGCGGCGCGCTCTCTCGGCCTCTCACGGTGGCAGTCGCTGCGATTCGTGGTGTTGCCTCAGGCGGTGAGGCGCGTGATCCCACCCTTGTTGAACGACTTCATCGGGTTGCAGAAGGACACGGCTCTCGTCTCGGTCCTCGGCACCATCGAGGCGGCGCGCGCGGCGCAGATCTACGGAGCGGAACGGTTCAACTACGGCAGCTACGTGGTCGCCGCCTTCCTGTTCGTTCTCATGACGATCCCGCTTGCGCGATTCACCGACCACCTCGTCGCGCGCGACCGCCGGCGGCGCCGCGCAACAGCGGTCGCATGAACCGGGCCGTCGAAGCTCTTCGGGTGGAGGACGTGCACAAGGCATTCGATCGCGTCGAGGTCCTGCGCGGCGTCGATCTATCGCTCGCCTCTCACGAGGTCATCTGCCTCATCGGCGCGTCCGGCTCGGGCAAGTCGACGATGCTGCGCTGCATCAACCTGCTCGAGCCGGTCGACGGCGGGAGGATCGTCCTCGACGGCGTCGACATCACGGCGTCGCACACCGATCCCAACGACGTACGGCGACGCGTCGGCATCGTCTTTCAATCGTTCAACTTGTTCCCGCACATGACCGTGCTCCGAAACGTCACGCTCGGCCCCCGCCAGGCCTTGAAGCTCGATGCCTCGACGGCGGAAGGGCGCGCGCTCGAGCTGCTCGATCGCTTCGGCCTTGCCGACAAGAAGAACGAGTTCCCGGATCGCCTGTCCGGCGGCCAGCAACAGCGTGTGGCGATCGTGCGCGCCCTGGCGATGAATCCCAAGCTCCTCCTCCTCGACGAGGTCACGAGCGCGCTCGACCCGGAGCTCGTCGGGGAGGTGTTGAACCTCGTCAGGGAACTGGCCGCCGGAGGGATGACGATGCTCATCGCTACCCACGAGATGGGCTTCGCCAAGGAGATCGCCGATCGAGTGTGCTTCCTGGACAAGGGAGTCATCGTCGAAGAGGGCCCGCCGTCGGAGATATTCAGCGCCCCGCGCGAGTCCCGCACCCAGCAGTTCCTCCAGCGGATAATCGACGCCGGCCGCCTGTAGGCGTCGCCAGAACGGCCAAACCGGTCACGTCGGACGACTTTCAGGACGCCACCGGCGAACCCGGGCGAACGTCTACGTAGTGGTGCGTAGACACCCGCCCTCAAGGGGCCCCCCGGCGCTGCCGATTTCTGTCAACAAGCCCCCCTTTACGTGGGGCGGGCACGCCGGTTTGGCGGGAGGGATATGAGAATGCGACGGTTGGGGTCCAGGTTCAGTTTGCTGGCGAAGTTCGCCAGCGTGAGCCTGCTCGCGATCGTGGCGCTCGGTCTCGTCGTGGGACGGAGCTTCCAGATGACGATCCGGGAGCAGAGCGAGGCGCGCGCCACGGAGTCCGCCGCTCTCATCGCCCGCGCCGGCATCCAACCTCGAATTCCGACCCACGACCTACGGAATGAATTCAGTGACGCCGCGATGGAGGCAACCGACGCAAAGCTCGAGTCGCGGATCACCCAACAGCAGATCCAGTCCGTCACGGTGTGGAACAGCTCGTTCGACGTCATCTACTCGACGAACCACGATCGGATCGGAGAGACCACCAAGGCCTCTCCGGACCTGCAGCACGCTCTGGACGGACAAGTGACGACGTCGGTCACATCGACCGAGGGCAAGGAAGACGGTTCGCTCATCCACGTTTTCATGCCGCTGCGGGACGACAACTCCAACCCGACGGCCATCGTCGAAGTCGAGTTCCCGTTCCAGCCGGTGGCGGTGTCGTTCGCGGGCGAGCAGCGAACGCTCTTCATCATGCTGTTCGGTGGCCTCGCGCTCATCTACGCCATCATGTTCTTCACGGTCGCCCGGGCTTCGCGGACGCTTCGCAAGCAGGCGAAGGAGACGAAGCATCAAGCTCTGCACGACCCGCTGACCGGTCTGCACAATCGCTCGTACTTCCGTGAGCGAGTCGAGCAGGCAGTGCTGCACGGCAAGGCGGGCGGTGAGCGCGCCTGTTTGATGCTGATCGACCTCGACCGCTTCAAGGAGGTCAACGACACGCTCGGCCACCACAACGGAGATCAGCTCCTGCGACAGATCGGCACCCGCCTGAAGAATGAGCTGCGGGAGTCCGACACGGTCGCCCGTCTCGGTGGCGACGAGTTCGGAGTCCTGCTCCGCAACGTCGCCGACACCACGCAGGTCGTGCGGACCGCAGAGCGCATCCTCACCTGCCTCAAGCAGCCGCTGTTCTTCATGGGCCTGACGCTGGACGTGGGCGCGAGCATCGGCATCTCGCTGTTCCCCGACCACGCTCGTGACGTCGACGCTCTTCTCCAGCGTGCCGACGTGGCGATGTACGTGGCCAAAGAGACGCACAGCGGGTATGAGTTCTACACGGCCGACCGTGACCAGAACAGCTTGCGCCGCCTCGCGCTGGGCAGCGAGCTCAGCAAGGCGATCCAGAACAAAGAAGTCATCCTCTACTACCAGCCCAAGGCGGACATGCGCACCGGACGCGTCATTGGCGTCGAGGCGCTCGCACGATGGAAGCACGCGTACCGCGGCATCGTCCCGCCGGACGAGTTCATCCCGCTTGCGGAGCAGACGCAGCTGATCCGCCCGCTGACCATCAACCTCCTGGACGAGGCGCTCCGTCAGTGTGCGGTGTGGAACAAGAAGGGCCTCAACCTGAAGATCGCGGTGAACCTGTCGTCACGCAACCTGCTCGACCTCACCTTGCCCGAGGAGGTCGCCCGCCTGCTGAACAAGTGGCAGGTCGACCCGGCCTCGCTCGAGCTGGAGATCACCGAGAGCACGATCATGTCCGACGCTCGTCGAGCGCTGACCGTCCTCTCCACCTTGAACTCCATGGGCGTCGGTCTCGCCATCGACGACTTCGGCACCGGGTTCTCGTCTCTGTCTTACCTGAAGCGACTGCCGGTCAAGGAGATAAAGATGGACAAGTCCTTCGTCATGAAGATGGCGATGGACGAGAACGACGCCGCCATCGTCCGCTCGACGATCGACCTCAGCCACAACCTCGGCCTGCGTGTCGTTGCCGAGGGCGTCGAGACCGAGGCGATCTGGAATCAGCTCACGAAGCTCGGATGTGACCTCGCCCAGGGCTACTACCTGAACCGACCGGTGCCGCCGGAGGATCTCGAGGCCTGGCTGCGTGACTGGCAGAACAAGATGGTGCCGTCGGTGCCCGCGCTGGACAGCGACGACTGGGAGCGCAGCCTCCTCGGTTGATCCGTCGACGCGCGCGTCCTTGCGCCGCGTTGCTCGTAATCTCGCACCATGCGTCTTCGCGTTGCGCTTCTCGTCGCGACCTTCCTCCTCCCCGTGTGGGAGCACCCAACGATCCAGCGCTTCGTGACTCCGGCCCGGGCCGTCGCGGATGCCAGGCCCCCGATGGCGAAGGACCGCATCCCTTATGGCGCCAAGCGCCGCCGGCAGATGGCGCGCTATTCGAAGCGCCACTACGGACGGGCCACCTGGCGTCTCGGAAACCCGCGCGTGATCGTCCTGCACTTCACTGCAGGCGACAGCTATCAGTCGGCGTGGAACCACTTCGCCTCGAACGCTCCCAACCGCGGTGAGCTGCCCGGCGTCTGCGCCCAGTACATGATCAAGAAGAGCGGAACCATCGGGCAGCTCGTCCCGCGCGACATCCGATGCCGTCACGCGATCGGTCTGAACTACACCGCGATCGGCATCGAGATGGTGCAGGAGACCGGTCGCGGGGCGCACTGGGCCGACCGCCAGATCCTCAACCGCAAGCCCCAGGTAAAGGCCGCGCTCCGGCTCGTCCGATGGTTACGAGCGAAGCTCGACATCAGGATGCGCAACGTCATCGGGCACGCGATGGTCAACAACAGTCCGTTCTTCAAAGACCTCCAGGGGTGGACGAGCGATCACACCGACTGGCTATGGCGCGACGTGAAGACGTTCCGGCATCGCCTTCGGAAGATCAGCTGACTCGCTAGGCGAGGGACACGAGCTCGAGCAGGTTGTCGCTCCAGTAGTCGAGCGTCCCGTCCGGCATCGTCAGGACGCGGTCGGGAGTCAGCTCGCTCACAAAGTCGCGGTCGTGGCTCACGATGATCATCGCCCCCGGCCACTCCGCGAGCGCATGAGCGACGGCCTCTAGCGACGGAGGATCGAGGTTGTTGGTCGGCTCGTCTAGCAGCAAGAGGTTGTGCCGGCCGGCAACGAGCTGGGCCAGCGCGAGCTTCGTCTTCTCTCCGCCTGAGAGCGTGCCCGCGTCCTGGAACGCCATCTCGCCTCGCAGGGTGAACATCCCGAGCAACGACCGCAACTGTTGATCCGGCGCGCGCGATTGCGCGCGCATGTGCGCCAGCAGATCGACTCTCGGCGTTATGCCCTCGTGCTCCTGTGCGTAATAGCCGAGTGAGACGTTCATGCCGAGCTCGAACTCGCCCGAGTCGGCGCTCGACTGGCCGGCGAGGATCTTGAGAAGGCTCGTCTTACCCGCGCCGTTGAGGCCCATGACGAGCAACCGCTCGTCGCGTCCGACGCTGAAGTTGATGTCCTCGAAGATCGGAGGCCCGCCGTAGCTCTTCGACAGGTCGCGGGCCTCGAGGACGATCTTTCCCGCGCGGGGCGGCTCGGGAAAGTGCAACCTCACCCTGGCCTCGCCCGTCGGCGCGCTGACGGCACGGTCCTTCAACCGCTGCACACGGCTGTCGAGCATCTTTGCCGTGCGGGCGCGTCGCTGCGTCTGGTGACGCATCGAGTCCGCCAGCGTGCTGAGCCTCGATATCTCCGACTTCTGTCGTTCGGCGACGCGCGTGAGCCGTATCTCGTCGCGGCGGCGATCCGCGCGGTACTGCGAATAGGTGCCTCTGTACTCGACGATGTCTCCGTGATCGAGGTGCAGCACACGCGTGATCGCCTCGTCGAGCAACACCAGGTCGTGGCTCACGACGAGAAGGGCGCCTTTGTGCTGCGACAAGAACTTCATCAACCAGGTCTTCGCGTCGAGATCGAGGTGGTTGGTGGGCTCGTCGAGCAGAAGGAGGTCGCTGCCCGCGAACAGGATGCGCGCGAGCTCGACGCGCCGGCGCTCACCGCCGGAGAGCGCTCCGAGAGGCAGATCGAGACGGCCCATCGCCAGCCCGAGCCCCGCGGCAATGCGTCTGGCCTCCGCTTCGGCCGAGTACCCACCGGCGGTCCGATACGTCTCCTCGGCGCGCGAGAACTTGGCGACGTTGCGGATCGACGGGTTCTTCTCGATCGTCGAACGCAGACGTTCGAGACGCGCCGCGTCTTCGTCGAGCCCCCGGCCGGAGATCACGTGGGTGAGCGCGATCGTCTCGCCCGAGCGCAGCGGGGGATCCTGCTGGAGGTAGCCCAGCGCGCCGCGCCTGACGACGTGGCCACCCGCGCGCGGTGCCTCCCCCGCGAGGACCTTGAGAAGGCTCGTCTTGCCCGCGCCGTTGCGGCCGACGAGGCCGACCTTGTCGCCACGGTGTAGCGAGAACGACGCGTCCTTGACGACGAGTCGTCCCGCGACCTCGACGGACAGATCGTTGGCTTGCAGCATCAGGGCATCCTTCGGGAGCTGGTGGACGGAGCGGGCGCCGGCGCGCGCGAAGCGAGCGTTGCCTCGGAGAAAGGGGCCGGCGCCTGGCTCTACATGGCAAGCATCGTAGCGCGCCGTCTCAGCTTGCCGCCAGCAAGAGCCTCTCGACCAGCGGAGCGATCTCGGAGATCCGGTCCTTGTTGAGAAAGGCGTCGGCCCACGCCGGCTTGGACTCGAGGAGAGCCGAGAACGCGACGATGCGGGAGGTCGGGACGACCTTGCGGATCTCGTCGGCCGCCTCCTGGCCGTTCATCCGTGGCATCGAGTAGTCCAGCACGATGAACGACGGCTCGAGCTGGGTCGCGAGATCGATCGCGGTGTTGCCGTCCGAGGCCTCTCCCACCACCGTGAAGCCCTCGGTCTCGAAGAGCAGCCGGAGCGCGTGGCGGATCTCGACCTCGTCGTCGACGATGAGCACGCTACGTGTGCCTTGGCGTACCACCACGCCCCCTAGAGCATCGTTGAAATGGATGAATAGTGAGCCTCACGGGGGCCATGTCTGTCCATAGGCCGCCCGGGTGGGATTACCGGCTAAAAGGGGCTAGTCCGTGGGCACGATCCGGCCAAGGTTTGCCTCGAAGCGCGCTCTGGGCGCGCCAAAGGACAATACCTAGGGTTGAAGCTCGCGCCGGCCGGGATATGCGCCGGAAGGCCCCCGTTAGGCCGACGAGTCCACTCGCCTCGCTCTGAGGAGCGTGACCGGCTCGGGGACCCCCTTTAGGCGCTGCTTGCCGGCCTCGGACCATCTGTAATCGTCTCTGACGGCGTCTCGCACGGAAGACGTGACCAACACGCTCCCCGGGCGAGCGCGAGCTGTCACTCGGCTCGCGATATTGACCGGCTGGCCGTACCAATCGCCCGCTCGCCGAACCGCGTCGCCGGCCGCCACCCCTGCCCGCAATCGGAGACCCCCCTGGTCCTCTTCGGCAGAGGAGAGAGTCTCGAACACTGCCGCAAGCAGCGCGTCGGGTTCCGCTGAAACGAGCATCGCCGCGTCACCGATCGTCTTGACGAGCGTTACCGGAGGGACGGCCGCTGCAGCTGCGTAATCCGACAATCTCTGAGCCGTTGCGCCTACCTGGTCCGGGGGAAGCGCACTACTCAGCGAGGTGAACCCCACCGCGTCGACGAAACAGACTGTGATCCAACGGGCACCAGGGAGACCTTGCGTGGCGAGGTCGGTCCCGCTCACGACGGATTGCCGGATTTCCTCGCGTTGATGGAGGTTCAGCACATACCTCAGGAGAGGAACCAACATCGGAGCGAGTCCGCCGGCAGCATCGGCCCACCTGAGCGCGACGTCGAGCTCCGTTGCGCCAGGTTCCATCAACGCCGTTCCGACTTCGTCGAATACGACTGCGGCAAGCGAAGCCATTCCGCTGCCGAGGACCCGTGCAATCTGCAGCACCGCATCGCGGGGAACCCCTGCATCGAGGAATCCCTTGACCACGCGCGCCGCGTCGACGTCCTCGGGGGTGAATGCGAGCTCGTCGAAATCCATGGACGCGAGGCCCAGGGCCCTCCAAAGACGGTCGAGGAAGTCGACCTCGAGACCGCAGGCGCCGGCTACGTCGTTGGCGCTGAGGGAAGGAGCATCGCGTGCGAAGACACGCTCGACCGGGAGAAGCGTCAGG
>DATBND010000146.1:0-9881 GCA_036554505.1 Actinomycetota bacterium
CATCCACGTATCGGAAGAGACGGTGAAGACCTACCTCAAGCAGATCTTCCGCAAGCTGGACGTGCACGATCGCACGGAAGCCGTGGCCGAGGCGTTCCGCCGCGGCCTAGTCCACTAGCTCAGACCCGGTAGGTCACGGGCTCCCGCGTCACGCGCCGGCTGCGGTCGCCGACTAGACGGTTCAGTGCGTCGAGGGTGGCGCGCGCGATCGCGTCGTGCTCGTCGTAACGAACCAGCGCGGACCCTACGAGCGCCTCGGTCTCGGTGTTCAGCTGCACTATCGCTAGACGGGTGTCGCCGATCTGGAGCAGGTTGACGCTCTCGAGCTGGACCTCGAACTCCAGGAGCTTGCTGAGCGCGTCGAGGACCGCGAGCCCGATCGAGCGGAGCTCGAAGCGCCGGCCGGCGGGGGCCTCGATCTCACCGATGAGCGCGTCGCCATCGAGGTCGAGCGTCACCTTCGCGGTGAAGCCTTCGTCGCTGCGCGCGACCGACAGCGTCGACAGCTTGCGGCGCCGCGACCGGCCTTGCGGGGCCGGGAGGTCGGCCTTGAGGATCTGGACCGCGCCGGGGCCCAGCTCGATCCCGTTGGTGCGAGCGAGAGCGCGCACGGCCTGGTCGATTGCCGCCTCGTCCACCTCGGGCAGGACGAGCGCGCGCACCGACGGCGCCCCACTTGGATCGAGGTCGGCGCGCGCCCCGCGCACGCCGCGCATCAGGCCCACCGCCTCTTCCAGACGGCGAAGCGCCTCTCGTTGATCGAACGACATGCCCCGCACTCTCCGAACGAAAATGTGGTCAACCCGCGACAAAAAGGACTGTTCTCCTTCGCGTGACCAGTTCCTTCCTGCAAAGTCAGTTTGACCGGAACGCGGCCCCCGCGGAATAGGTTCCGGGCGGAAGGTCGTAGGTAAACGACGTCGCCGAGGTGCCGCCCGGCTGCAGGAGGAGATCGAGCGGGGTGGAGCTGAGGGTCGCGGCGACCCCGTCGCCACCGATCCGGTGGAGGACATTGCCGTGCACGATCACCGGCGTGCGCTCACTCTGATTCGTGAGCGTGACGGTCGCCGTGATGACGCCGTCGGAGCCGCCGACCGTCGTCTCCATTCGAACCTCCGGCGACGGCCCACGTAGCGCCGACGACGTCAGCGAGGTCACCGCATTGCCGCTCCAGCCGTAGCCGACGGAGTTGTCTCCGGACGCGGATCCGAGCCGGACGGGCTCGTCGAGCTCGGGCTCGATGCTCACGACTCTCGTGTGCCGGACGAGGCGGGTCAGCGCATCCGCCGGCGGCGCGCTTGGCGCGGGCACCGCGACGGACGGCGGAGTGGGCTCGGCATCGGCTGGATCGGTCGAGCTTCGAGGCCCGCCGTCGTCGCCGGGGTCGTCGCCGCGATCCTCCGCGGCCGATTGATCGTCGTCCGGGGCGGGATCGGTCACCGTTCCGTCGGGGCCGATCTGACGTCCTTTGACTTCCGGCGAGCCGGTGCCCAGGGGCTCGGCGCGTCGCAGGTCACGACCCGAGGTACATGCGGTGAGAAGGGCGAGCGCGCCCAAGGCCAGGGCGACGCGGCGCCTCCGGCGGGGGCCCGGCGCGGCCATCCACCACAACATCGCGCCGAGGGCGGCGAGCAGGGCGCCGACCGCCAGGGCGAGACGGCCGTCGAAGCCGGTGGCGGGCAGCTCGGAGTCGGGCTCACCGGGCGCACCGAGAACCTCCCCCGAAGGCATCTCTTCGTAGGTGACGACGGTCGTCTTCGTCGGGCGTGGCTTCTCGTTGGGCCCGCCGAGGGTCGCGGTCGTCGCGAGGAACGTGCTGTTCTCCTGCCGGACCCGGCGCACCCCCCGTGCCACGGCGCGAACCGCGTTCAGAGCAGTCATGTCGCCGGCGGCCGAAGCCGTCCCGGTCCAGCCGAGCGTCAGGGACTGACCGGGGGCGAGTTCGCCGACGTTCCACGTGATGCTCTCCTTGGTGCCGATGCGGTTGTAGAGGGTCGCCTCGACCTGGGCCAGGAGGTCGGCGGAGACGAAGGTCACCTCGGAGGGGAGGAGGTCGACCACGAACACGCCCTCCAGAGGCACTTCGCCCGGATTCGAGACCGTGACGCGGTAGTTGACGTCGTCGCCGACCTGAGCCACGACCTCCATGCTTCGAGATTCGACGGCCACAGCCGATAAGCCGGTCGCGGACGGGCTGGGCGAGTCAGTGGGAGTGGGCGGTGGGACCAAGGTCAGCCCGGCCCCGGAGGGGGATGGCGAGGACGAGGCGCCGCCCGCGGGCGGCCGCGGGCTGGACGCCGTCGTGCTCGGTTCCGAAGAAGGCCCAGCCGCCGACCCCGAGGGGCTCGGCGAGCCGGACGCGCTCGGCTGGGCCGAGGCCGTGACCTGGGTCATTCCCAGGAGAGCCGCAGCACCGAGCTGAAGCGCGAGGACGATTCGGGCAAGCCTTCTCACGGGAGACCTCCGGAAAGGCGCGCCGGGGCGCGCGGGACCACGGGACGGGGCGCCAGGGTGGGCGTGCGCCCCAGTCGCTTCGCTGCATAGGCACTGCGATGCAACATCGGCCCCTCGAGGCTCCGCTAGTCGCCTTCGAGCAGGCCCAAATCACGTTAGCACAGTCAGCTTGCGTCAACTAGCGTCAACTAAAGTCCGTTTCTGAGGCCTAATCGGCTCACCGGCCTCCGGGAGCGCGCCCGCGCTGGATATCCTGGCCGCGGGATGGACTTCGAGATCGCGCACACGCTCAGCGCATCGCCGGACGACGTCGCTCGCGCCCTTCTCGATCAGGAGTTCCAGAACTCGCTCAAGGACCTCGGGGCGCTCGCCGATCGCCGGGTGCTCTCCCAGACCGAGGACGCCGGAGGCCGAGTCCGCCGGGAGACCCGGTGCGTGCTGGGGATCGACATGGGCGCGGCCGGGAGGTTCCTGGGCTCGTCCGAGCCCGCGTGGGTCGAGGACGCCACGTGGGATCCCGGGCGCCTGCGGTGGGACTGGGTGATCAAGCCGGAGGTGGCCGCCGACCTCCTCAAGGCGTCTGGCATCACGGTCATCGAGCCCGACGGCGATGGGGCCGTGCGCCGGGTGACCGGCTCGGTGCGGATAAGGGTTCCCCTCTACGGGAGCAAGGTCGAGGGGTGGATCGTGCAGGGGCTCGAGGAGTCCTACGACGAGGAGGCCCGTCGTCTCGCCGAATGGCTCGCGCGCTAGCACTAGGGCTCGATGCCTCGCGGCTCAACCCGGGGGCGCGAAGGTGGCAGCGAATCGTCTGGACGACTCGCAGAGCAGAGCGTCTCGACGATTCGCAGAGCAGGCGTAACACCCACGAAACGTCTCCTCTATAGGGTGGCCGCCAAATACACGCTTCCCCGCGATCTCGGAGGAGGAGTTAGATGGCAGCAAGCCCATCCGACGTTCTGAAGCTCGGCCAGCAGAACGGCGCGCAGTTCTTCGACATCCGCTTCTCGGACCTTCCCGGTCTGATGCAGCACTTCTCGATGCCGTTCGACGAGCTCACCGAGGAGGCGTTCGAGGAGGGGTTCGGCTTCGACGGATCGTCGATCCGCGGCTTCCAGGAGATCCAGGAGTCCGACATGTTGTTGGTCCCGGACCCGGACACCGCGGTTATGGACCCGTTCAGGCAGCACCCGACGCTGGTCATGCACGCGTTCGTGAAGGACCCGGTGACCGGCGAGTTCTACACGCGCGACCCGCGTTACATCGCCAAGAAGGCGGAGGACTACCTGCAGGGAACGGGGATCGCAGACACCGCGTACTTCGGGCCCGAGGCCGAGTTCTACATCTTCGACTCGATCCGCTTCGACCAGAACCAGCACTCTAGCTACCACTACATCGGCGCGGTCGAGGGCGTGTGGAACTCGGGAGCCGAGGAAGACGGCCACAACCTCGGCTACAAGCCGCGCTACAAGGAGGGCTACTTTCCCCTGCCCCCGATGGACCACTTCCAGGACCTGCGCTCGGAGATGGTCCTGACCATGCGCGAGCTCGGCATCCCCGTCGAGGTCCATCACCACGAGGTCGGCACCGCCGGCCAAGCCGAGATCGACATGGGCTTCGCGCCGTTGCTGACGATGGCCGACCGGTTGATGCTCTACAAGTACGTCGTCAAGAACGTCGCGCTGAAGCATCGCAAGACGGTGACGTTCATGCCGAAGCCGATCTTTCAGGACAACGGCTCGGGCATGCACGTGCACCAGTCGCTGTGGCGCGACAACGAGCCCTTGATGTGGGACGAGCTCGGCTACGCGCAGCTCTCCGACACCGCGCGCTACTACATCGGAGGTCTGCTCGAGCACGCGCCCGCGCTGCTCGCGCTGTGCGCGCCGACGACGAACTCGTACAAGAGACTGGTCCCGGGCTACGAGGCGCCGGTCAATCTCGTGTACTCACAGCGGAACCGTTCGGCGGCCGTGCGCATCCCCCTGTACTCGAAGTCGCCCAAGTCCAAGCGCATCGAGTTCCGCTGCCCCGACCCGTCGTGCAACCCGTACCTCGCGTTCCCCGCGCTCCTCATGGCGGGACTGGACGGGATCAAGAACAAGATCGAGCCCGTAGACCCCGTCGACAAGGACCTCTACGAGCTTCCGCCCGAGCAGCTTGCGGCGGTGCCGCAGGTCCCGGGCTCGCTCGACCAGGCGCTCGACGCGCTCGAGGGCGATAACGACTTCCTGTTGGAGGGCGGCGTGTTCACGCAGGACGTGATCGACCACTGGATCGACTACAAGCGAGTGCACGAGGTCGACGAGCTCCGCCTCCGCCCGCACCCGCACGAGTTCTACCTGTACTACGACATTTAGGCGACGCCGCGATCGTCGAGACGATCGCGGGGGTTCCCTGAGGCGACGCCGCGATCGTCGAGACGATCGCGGGGGTTTCCTGAGGCGACGCCGCGATCGTCGAGACGATCGCGGGGGTGGTAAGTACGTCCGCTTTCATATGTGGGTGAAAAGGCACGAAGGGCCTCCGGCCAAGTCGGGGGCCTCTTTCGCTTCTCCCCGTAGGATCGTCCTTGTGAACGCGGCTGCGGCGATCGCCGACATTCGACTACCCGACTCGAACGGGAACGAGACGCGCATCGGGGACCTGTGGATCGAACGGCCGGTCGTGCTGGTGTGGCTTCGTCACTACGGCTGAACGTTCTGCCGTGAGTACGCCGCTCAGTTGAGCGAGCGCTATCAAGAGTTCCAGGACAAGGGCGCGGACGTCGTTGCGGTCGGAATGGGACGGGTCGACATGGCCAAGCACTTCGCCGACACCCGCGACATACCGTTTCGGCTACTCGTAGATCACGATCAGGAGTCCTACCGCGCGCTCGAGCTGAGATCGGGGTCGTGGTGGGACGTCACCGGCCCCAAGGTCTGGGTGCGAGGCATCAAAGGGATGGCCAAGGGGCACGCGTCGACGATCCCCCGCCAGGACCCGAAGCAGTTCGGCGGCGTGATGGTCGTCGCGCCGGGCGGCGACGTCCTCTATCTGCATCGCGCGGAGAACTCGTCCGACAATCCGCCTATCGACGAGGTCCTGGAGGCAATTCCCGCCGGTCCGAAGCCGCGAGAGGCCCGCACGACGACATGAGATACGTCGCGACCATGGCGATACTCATGTCGCTCGTCTTCTTCATGGCCGGCGGTGGGAGCAAGGGGTTGCGCGCGAGCCGCTCCATCCTCGTGGTCGTCGGCGCGTTCATCGTCTTCGTCGCACTGTTCGCGTTGCTGCTGGGCGACGACTGAGCCACTGGGAAGGCTCAGGACTCGCAGGTGTCCTCGGTCTCCCCGTTGGCGCACGAGTCGGTCCCCGGGCCACCGCTGAGCACGTCGTCGCCGGCGCGCCCATCGAGGTCGTCGCCTCCCTCACCTCCGTAGAGGAAATCGTCGGCGTCACTTCCCCTGATCACGTCGCCGAATTCGGTGCCGACGACCACCCGCACCTTCACGAGCTCGTCCCGGCCCTCGCCGGTCGCGCGTCCTCTCTCGAGGTCGACCGTCACCGCCTTCGACGACTCCGTGTAGTACGCGCGGCCGCCCTCGAGCCTGTCGTTGCCCGGCCCCCCGTAGAGCTCGTGCTTGATCGTGCCGAACAGCCGGTCCGCGCCCACGTTCCCGTACAGCTCCGTTGGGCCGCCCTCGTCATCGTCGGTCCCGGTTGCCTTCAACGTGTCGTCGCCGATCCCGCCGTAACCGAAGTCGCCTCCGCGCGCCGTCGCGATGTCACCGACGTCGATCACGTCGTCCCCGGAGTTCCCGTTGAGCTCGTCGGCTTGGTCCTCGCCTCTCATCCGGTCGGCCCCGTCGCCGCCGAACATCGTGTCCGCACCCATCCCGCCCTTCAGCTTGTCGCGACCGCTGTCGCCCCAGATCGTCTGGTCGCCCATACCGCCGTTGATCTCGTCGGAGCCGTCACCGCCGCAGAGGAAGTCGTCTCCGCCGCGGCCGAAGATGACGTCGTTACCACCGCGGCCGTCGATGACGTCACCCTTCGAGCTGATCGTCGCCGCTAGTGCCGGAGATCGTGACGCGGTGGCCGTGGCACGAGCCTTGTGCAGTGGCCGGTGGCACCACGCCCAGGATCAACAGTGCGACGACGCCGAGGGCATACGGCCGGGGCATTGCTGGGGTGCGCATTGGGGCTCCGTTCGTGGGGGGCGGTCGACTACAAGACCCTTACCGCGCGCAGATCGTTCCCTCAGCCGTAGATGAGGCGCTCCGCGACGCGCCGGACCCGGCGTGTGGTGCCGAGATAGTGCTCCTCCAGCTCCTGGCGAGGCTGATCGTCGAAGCCCATGGCGATGCCCAGCGACTCGAGCTCCTCGGGCTTGGCCGGCAGCGCGTCCACAGGGCGAGCGATCATGAAGAACAACCTGTTCCGCAGGCGCGCAAGCCATGCATAGGACGACGACAGCAAGCGTCCGTCCGACTCGCCGATCAGACCCGCACGCACGGCACCTTCGAGCGCGGCGACGGTGCCGGTGACGCGTAGCTCTGGTGCGCCGGCTCCGTGCGAGCGCTGCAAGATCTGCACTGCCCACTCGATGTCGGAGATGCCACCGGGGCCGAGCTTGAAGTTGCGCCGGGGGTCGGTGCCTCTCGGGATGCGCTCGCGTTCCATGCGCGCCTTCAAGTGACGGATCTCGGCAAGCTCGGCCGCAGTGATCTCGTCCGGATAGGCGAACGAGCGCGTGAGCTCGAGATAGCCGTCGCCGAGAGCTTGGTCGCCGGCGCACAGGCGCGCTTTCAAGAGCGCCTGGAACTCCCACGGTTTCGCCCAGCGCTCGTAGTACTCGCGAAAGGAGTCGAGGGATCGGACCAGCGGCCCCGACTTGCCCTCGGGCCGGAGCGCGGCGTCGATCCGAAACGCCTGGCCCTCGGGGGTGACCTCGCCGATGGCCTTGATGAGCTGCTCAGCTCGCCGTTCCGCAGCGTGGGGGTCTCCGGCGGCGACGAACATCACGTCGATGTCCGAGGAGTAGCTGAGCTCGCGGCCCCCGAGCTTGCCCATGCCGATCACTGCGAACGAGCCGTCCGCGCCGACGACGGCGTCTAGGCACGCGTCGGCGAGATCGGCCAGCCCCTCGCCCACGGCGTTCGAGTCCGCCTCGCCCCCGATGTCCGCGAGCGCGACGCCGAGCATCTCGCGCCGTTTGAAACGCCTCAGTCCGTCGAGGCGTTGCTCCGGCGTTCGCCATTCGAGCGAGGCCTTCGCCTCGTGGCACAGGCGGTCCCGACTCTTGAGCGCAACCGGACCGCGTGGCGCTGCTATGACGGTGAGCTCGTCGGGCACGTGAGCCAGGACCTCTCCGAGGAGCCGGCCGCTTCCGAGCACGCGCGCAAGGAACTCTAGGCCGGGTGGGTTGTCGCGCAGCGCTCCGAGAACGTCCAAACGGCTCTCGAGGCTCTCGCCCAACAGCAGGAAGGAGAACAGGCCCCCGTCGGGGCGAGGCGCAGACGCGAGGAATCGCAACAGCGGGGGAGTGAGAACACGGAACAGCCGCGCGCGTCTGGATGTCCCCGACACGAGATCGTGCAGCACCCGCGTCGCGCGTTCGACGTCTCGAAAACCGAGCACACGAAGGCGCTGGCCCAACGCCTCTGGAGACAGCCGCGGTCCCGCGCCGTCAGCGAGCGACTCGATCATCGGCCGGTAGAAGAGGCGGTCGAATCGACTTCTGACGTCGACGAGCACCGACGCGTGATGGACGGCAAACGACTCGCGGGCACCCGTGCTCGGCGAGTCGACGAATCCCATCCCGTGCGCGAGGCGCGTCAGCTGCCGATCGTCGGTCGGGAGGTGTCGAATCCGACGCTCTTGCCATAGCTGAAGCCGGTGCTCGACGGTTCGTAACCACCGGTACGCGTCGCGCAACGCATCGCGATCTTCCTCGGCCATGTAACCGCCGTCGCTCAGCGCGCCGAGCGCCTCCAGCGTGTTCCCGCTACGCACGCTGTGATCGGACCCGCCATGAACGAGCTGCAGGAGCTGCACCGAGAACTCGATGTCGCGGATGCCGCCCGGGCCGAGCTTCACGTCGTTGCCGTCACCGGCTGTCGAGCGACGCACAGAGCGATTCGCGTGCTCCTCGACGCGCTCTTTGACCGCGCGAATGCTCGCGATGCGCTCGCTCGATACTTCCTCCGGGTAGACGACCGCGCGCGTGGCGCGGACGAGCGCGGCCCCCGTCGCCTCGTCTCCGGCTATGTGGCGCGCCTTTATGAGGGCCTGGTACTCCCACGGCTTCGCCCACCGCCGGTAGTACTCGATGTAGCCGTCGAGCGACCGAACGAGCGCGCCGTCACGACCCTCCGGGCGCAGGTTGGTATCGACTTCGTAGGCTCGCCCATCGGGGGAGAAGTCGCCTAGATCGCGCAGCAGTGCGGACGCGCCCTTCGTCGATGCCTCTATATCTCCGGTCGTGACGAACATGAGGTCGATGTCGGAGTAGTAGTTGAGCTCGCGCCCACCGAGCTTGCCCATCGCGATGACGGCAAGCCCCGGGGGCCCGCTCCGCCATGCCAGGGCCTCGCCCACGCACCCATCGGCGAGAGACGACAACGCCGCGGTCGCCTCCTCCAGCTCGATGTCGCCGCTGGCGTCCCGTCCGGCGATGGACAGAAGGAGCAGGCGCTTGGACCGCCGGAACGCCCCGAGCCCGCCGCTCTCGAGCGCCTCGCGAAGGATGCGCGGGTAGTCCTCGGGAGGCGGGAGCTCGTCTTCCTGCACCATCCGAAGCGCGGCGGGGTCTCGCTCGACCAGCTCGGAGAGCGTCCGGCTGACCGCCGTGAGGGCCCTCCGGCGCGAGCGTTTCCCCAGGTCAGCGTCCATTTTTCGAGACTAACGCCCGGCCCCCGGCGCGGCGTTCTTCGAGGTCTCGCCCGGAAACCCTTTCGCGCCGCTCCACAACATACGCACGAATCTTTTCGCGATCTCCAGGGGGAGCGCCGATGGAGCCGGATCCCGGCCACCGCTAGCGTGATCGTCCATCAGGGCCGGGGCGTCGCGGGATCGACCGCCGCCGGTGCCGCCTCGGGCGGCGCCGCCACTCCACTTTCGGGGAGGCGAACATGAGGACGACTGCATGGCGCGCGGGCGCGCTCGTAGTGGCCGGGTTGATCGCCGGTGCCACGCCCGCGGCGGCACACGAGCACGACGACTACCGGCAGGAGCGCACGCATGTCGAGACGCGGGCGCGCCGGCAAGTGGGCACTCCCTATCGCCCGGGCGGGTCGACGCCGTCCGGTTTCGACTGCTCGGGATTCACGCGCTGGGTCTACAAGGCCCACGGCGCCAACTTGCCGCACTCCTCGGCCGCGCAGTTCGAGATGGCAGGG
This sequence comes from Actinomycetota bacterium, assembly GCA_036554505.1. Taxonomy (GTDB): domain Bacteria; phylum Actinomycetota; class CADDZG01; order CADDZG01; family WHSQ01; genus DATBND01. The sequence continues at coordinate 9,840 of DATBND010000146.1, forward strand.
CGCAAGGGATACGAGCGTGTGTGGAAGCGGACTCGGCTCGAG
>DATBND010000067.1:0-3829 GCA_036554505.1 Actinomycetota bacterium
CGGCCTTTCTCGAGTCACCGATGGCGAGCTAGAGAAAGCGGCTCATCTCCTCAATGGCCGGCCTCGTGAGACCCTTGGCTGGAAGACGCCGGCAGAGAAGCTCGCCGAGGTTGTTGCGTCGATCGGTTGAGACCGCCGTCCATCCACGACCAAAAGTCGGGAGATCGCCGTTTCAGGCGTCCCGAGACGCCGCCGATGACTTCTAGATGGATCGTCGGGACTTCATCGGCAAGGGCCTGGTCCTCGCGTCGGCCGCCCTCGGCTCTCAATATCTCCGGCTGGGATCGGCGCTCGCCGCGCCGCGCCGGCTCTTCGCCGACTCGTTCACCCGCGTCACCTCGAAGAACTGGGGCAAGGCCTGGTACAGCCAGCGCTACGGCCTGACGTGGTCGGTCAAGGACAGCACCGCGGTCTACGAGCTGCCCGCGCCGTACACCTATCCCGCGAGCAGCTCGGGGGCCGGCGACTTCAACCCCAACCCCGTGACCGTGCTCGACTCGGACGTCGCCGACGTCGACGTCACCTCCGTCATGAGCTCGGACAACGAGCACGCGCGCTTCGGGCTGGTTGCCCGCATGACCGGCTATAGCGAGTTCTACGCGGCCTACTTCGACGGATCGCACCTTCGTATAGCGCGCTTCGCGCCGAACCGCGAGGTCGACCTGCCCGTAGGCCGCGGCCAGACCGCCAAGCCTTTTGCGATCAAGCCCTCGACGCGCTATCGCATTCGCTTTCGCGTATCGGGCGTCGCTCCCGTGCACCTCGAGGCGAAGATCTGGAAGGCGTCACAGGAAGAGCCTCGGCGCTGGATGCTGAGGGTCTCCGACACCGATCAGCAGCGCATCAAGGGCAGCGGAGCGTTCGGCTACGTCATCATGCACGACGGCGTGACTCGTAAGCCGTCGAAGATCCACGTCTCCAAGTTCAAGGCGGACTCGCCGGACGCGAGCAGACCTACGCCGCCCCGCCTGACGTTCGCATACGCGGGCAGGATCGACGCATCCGCCGAGGGCCTCCGCGCGCGCGTCGTTGCCAAGACCGACATCCCGGCCGAGATCAGGTTCCATATCGGGACCGATCCGAAGCTCGCCAAGTTCCGCGTGATCCACGCTGACGAGACCTTCGACAAGTTCGGTATCGCCAAGGCGTGGCTCAACGGGCCCGAGATGCGGCCGGGCACGACGATCTACTGGCGCGCGCAAGCGATCACGCCTGCAGGAGCGCGGGAGCGCGGCCGTATCCACTCGCTCGAGCTCCCACCGATTGGCAACAACGGCGCCGACTTCGCGTTCGGCTCGTGCACGCACCTGTATCCGGTCAGTCGCTCTTTCAAGACGGCCGCAGCAATGAACCCGTCATTCTTCACTCACCTGGGAGACCTCGGTTACGCACAGGATTCGGAGGGAGCCGCGATGGCGGAGCGGCCCGATGCCTACCAGGATCGGTGGGCGCGCATGCTAGGGCGTCCGACGATGGCGCGCCTGCACGAGAAGGCGGCATGGCTGATGCTCCAGGACGATCACGACTACGGCGGCAACAACGTGGTCGCCAAGAACCTGCAACCGTTCACGATCGACGCGTGGAATCAGATGAGCGGCAACCTCGACGAACGCCACTTCGAGGCGCGCTACGGCGACCTCCACGCGTTCTTCATCGACCTCCATCGGTGGGCGGACGGCGTAGGTCACGAGAACCCGAGCCTCCTCGGCTCAGACCAGAGGCAATGGCTCAAGTCCGCGATGAGCCGGTCGGACGCCAACCTCCTCGTCTTGTTCTCGTCGATGCCGCTGTGGGGCGCGGGACGAGGCGACGTCACCTGGAAGGCCACCTACTCGGCCGAGCGAGAGGATCTGCTCGACTTCCTGCTGAAGCTGCAGGGCTCGAGCCGTCGCGTGATCGTGTGCTCCGGCAACGCCCATGCGCAATACGTGAACCGGTTCGCAGGGCGCGACGGCGAGAAGGACCTCTACGAGTTCGTCTCGTCGGGGACCGACCGCGTCGATTCGAGCGCCACGGGCCGCCCTATGACCGTCGCCGCGGACGACTCGATCATCGACCGGCAGCGGGCTGTCAAGGGAGTGGACGCGTTCGGCTTCGTCTCGCTCGATCCGCCGGGCCCGGGCCGGCGCGTGACGCTACGCTCGATCCATTCGAAGTCGGGCCGGGACATCTGGGCCCCCCTGCACATCGACCTCTAGGCCCGGCCAGGCCCCCGCCGGGGAGGACAGGGACCCGTGACGGCGAAGACATAGGGGACGTCATCCCGGCCGTGGAGGTCTAAGTGCGACTTGCCCGTAGGACTCGCCTCTTGTGGCTCGGGCTGGTCGCGGCCGTAGCGGCCACTCTCTTGTCGACCACCGCGGCGCCGCCGACGGCGACCGCGGGGGCGGTCGGACAGGAAGGCTCCGGCGGAAAGGCCGTCGCCTACTACCCGGGTGGACCGGCGCTGAAGGGAAAGTTCGCGCGCAGGGCCCCCGACGGCCGGCTCTTCCGCGTCGGCGTGAACGCCGCCGAACCGACGCTCGGAGTGACCGAGAGCGGCAACGTCTTCTACACCGCCCTCCAGAGCAACTTCAAGATCGACGTCCTGCGCTCCTCGAACGACGGCAAGACGTGGAAGATCGCGTCGCCGACTCTTCCGAACGGGGAGAACGCGCACCGGCTGTCCGTCGACCCGTTCATCTACGTGGACGCAACGGAGGGCGTGAACCGCATCTTCAACATCGACCTGACCGCGGCATGCTCGTATCTGTCGTTTAGCGACGACGAGGGCAAGACGTGGACGACCAACCCGCTGGCGTGCGGCCAACCGGTCAACGACCATCAGGCGTTGTTTGCCGGGCCCCCGGCAACGAGCGTGACGATCGACTATCCCAACGTCGTCTACTACTGCTGGAACGACGTCGTCACGACATCGTGCTCGAAATCGATCGACGGAGGACTTACGTGGGCGCGCACGGGAACGCCTCCGTACCCCGGAGCGGACCCCGGCCAGGACGACCTTTGCGGAGGTCTGACCGGACACGGCGCGGTCGGCCCGGAGGGCAATGTCTACATCCCGCGCGGGTGGTGCGGGCAGCCGTGGCTCTCGATCAGCAAGGACGAGGGCGTTACGTGGACGCGCGTCCAGGTCGCCGACAACGGCATCCCCGATCACGAGTCCGCAGTGACGACCGACTCTGCCGGAAACGTTTACTACGCGTGGATGGACGGCCGAATGCGCCTCCCCTACCTAGCCATCTCGAAGGATCAGGGCGAGACATGGTCGAAGCCCATACCCATCGGGCCCCCGGGCCTGAAGGAGGGGAACCTCCCGTCGATCGACGCGAGCGCACCGGGCAAGGTCGCGGTTGCGTACCTGGGAAGCGAGAACTCGCCGGGCGGCCCGGACTGGCCGGAGCAACCCTCGTGCTCGCCGACCGCGATCGAGTGCCCCTATTCCGAGGAGTACCAGAAGACGACGTGGAACGGCTACATCACCATGAGCGCGAACGCCCTGTCCAAGCGACCCGTCTTCTACACCTCGACGGTGAACGAGAAGAAGGATCCGCTCATCCGTTTCACCTGCGGACCGGGGCGGTGCCGCGCTACCTACGACTTCATCGACATCGAGATAGCTCCGGACGGAACGCCCTGGGCTGCATTCGTCGACGGGTGCATCACGATCTGTATCGAGCCGGGAGACCGCAACATCGGAGCCGACGGCCTCGCCGGTCGATTGGTGGGAGGACCGCCGCTTCGTTAGTCGTTCGAGGCCGCGGCGCGAACCGCGGCTGCGTGCCCCGGCACGATGGCCGGCAGGATGAGCTCCAACACCATCAACGCGATC